>NZ_JAXAVV010000039.1:0-53283 GCF_033949925.1 Lentzea kristufekii | reverse complement strand
CTTGGGAAACATGTCCGCTGAACGAGTGCGTGGCACCCGCCCAGCATAAATGACCGACCGGGTCAGTCAACACCGTTTGCCGCCCGGATGACGCTGTGCACCACCAAGGCGATGCGATCAGCGGCCTGGTCCGGGTCGGGCTGGTCCGCGTCGAGCCAGGCGATCACGGCCTCGAGGGTGACTGTCGGCGCGTACTGCACCGCCCAGTCCAGCCATGGGCCTTCCGGAATCACCGCGGCCAGCTCGCGCCGCGTGACCTCCGCCGACATCGCCTGCATTCCGTTCACCACGTCACGGAAGTCCGGTTCACGCACCGCATGCCGGAACAGCAAGCGGAACCCATCCGGATCTTCGGCAGCGGCACGCAGCAGCGCAGAGATGCTGCCCTCGTCGTAGTCACCGGAGCCGACCGTTGCTTCCAACCGGGCACACGCCCGATCGAGCACAGCCCGGTACAGGTCAGCCTTCGAGTCGAAGTGCCGGTACAGCAACACAAGGGTGACCTCGGCTTCAGCCGCCACACCGTCGAGTCCGGTCGCCACATACCCGGTACGGGCGAACGCGCGGGTCGCGGCGTCCAAGATCTGCTCGCGCCGCTGAGCACGCGGCATGCGCCGCACGTTCTGAGGACCCGCCACCACTGCACCTCCACTCGTTTAGATCAGACTAAACAAGCAGCTTTGTTTAAGTCAACTTATACAAGCTGACCCGAACAAGCGGCCCACGTCATGGTTTCTTCCGCTCAGCTGCCGTTCGAGCAGCTCCAGCCGCTGCAGGTCCCTCCGCAGCTGCGCGTACTTCAGTCCCAGGGCGCGGTCCACCGGATCCGCACCGGTCGGCCACGACGCGTGACTGGTCACCGACTACGCCCACATGCGCGAGTTACTCGGTGACGACCGGCTCGGCAGATCGCACCCTGCCCCGCAGAACGCGGCACGCACCGGCGAATCCGCCCTGTTCGGCGGCCCGCTGGGAGACTTCGTCACCGAGCGGGCCGACCACGCCCGCATGCGCGCACTGCTGCAACCGCACTTCTCCCCCAAACACATGCGCGCACTGCGTCCCCGCATCGACGCACTGACCGCGCAACTGCTCGATCAACTGGCCACCTCGGAGACTCCAGCCGACCTGCACGCCGCCGTCGCGGTCCCACTGCCGATCCTCGTGATCTGCGAGCTGCTCGGCGTGCCGTACGACGACCGCGACCAGTTCCGCGCGTGGACCGAGGCCGCTGCGGACATCAACGACCGCACCGTCTCCGAACAAGGGCCCCGCAACCTGTTCGGCTACGGCATGCGCCTCGTCGAGACCAAGCGGCAAGGGCCGAGCGACGACGTGATGTCACGCCTGCGCGCAACCGACGGCGTCTCCACCGAGGAGGCCGCCATGCTCTCCATGGCGCTGTTGTTCGGCGGCCACGAGACGACCGTGGTCCAGATCGGCATGGGCGCGCTGCTCCTGTTGGCCAACCCTGGTCAGTGGAACGCCCTGCACGACAAGCCCGGCCTCATCCCGAACGCCGTCGAAGAAATCCTTCGTGCGCCTGGCAAAGGCGGTGGCGGGATGCCCCGCTATGCCCGCACCGACTTGGAGAGCGACGGCGTCAGGATCAGCGCCGGCGACCTCGTGCTGCTCGACATCGGCGCCGCCGACCACGATTCGGCCGTCTTCGCCGAGCCCGACCGCGTCGACATCACCCGCAAGGCTGCTGTCCACACTCGGCCGCCTGCACCCTGGCCTGGCTGGCCGCGGACGCGCGGCCGGACAAGATCTCCGCAGTCGTTCTCATCGGCGGCTTCCCGGTCGCCGACGGGAAGTCCTACGCCGACTTCTTCGAACTGCGGGACGGCGTCATGCCGTTCCCCGGCTGGGCGCCGTTCGAAGGACCGGACTCGGCCGACCTCGACGAGGAGGCCAGACGCACGTTCGCCGCCAACGCGATCCCCGTTCCCGAAGGTGTGGCCACGGGCATCGTGCGGCTCACCGACGAGCGACGCTTCAAGGTTCCCGTCGTGGTCATCTGCCCCGAGTTCACCCCTGCCCAGGCCGAGGAGTGGATCGACGCGGGCGACGTGCCGGAACTCGCCCAGGTCCAGCACCTCGACTTCGTCGACCTCGACTCCGGTCATTGGCCGATGCGCACCAAGCCCGCTGAGCTCGCCCGGCTCCTCGCGGCGGCCGGCACGGCCTGATGCGCGCCTCGACGAGAGGCGTGCTCGCCGACGTCGGTCTCGCAGACCGGCATCGCGGCGAGTGCGTCCGTCCGCCGGAACCTCCAGCCGGAAGCGGTGCATCGGTTGGTCGGGACGAGCCGAATCAGTCCCGCGGCGTCAGGTAGCCGCGGGAGAACGCGGCGGCCACGGCGGCTGCCCGGTCGTTGACGCCCAGCTTCGCGTACACGTGCAGCAGGTGCGTCTTGACCGTCGTCTCGCTGATGTGGAGCCGCTTGGCCGCCTCGCGGTTCGTCGAGCCCTGGGCGATCAGCTCCAGCACTTCCCGTTCGCGCTGGGACAGCGGTGCCGGGGCTGGTTTGCGCACCTGTCCCAGGAGCCGGGTCGCGACGGTGGGCGAGAGCACCGCCTGCCCTCGTGCCGCGGCCTCCACCGCGCGGACGAGCTCCTCCCTCGGTGCCTCTTTGAGGAGGTAGCCGGTGGCACCGGCTTCGATGGCCGGCAGCACGTGGCTGTCCGTGTCGTACGTGGTGAGCACCAGCACCCGTGACGGCACTCCGCGCTTCGCCAGCTCCCTGATGGCGGCGACGCCGTCGGTGCCGGGCATCCGCAGGTCCATGAGGATCACGTCGGGGCGGAGGTGCTCCGCGGCCGCGACGGCTTCCGCGCCGTCACCGGCTTCGCCGACCACCTCGAAGCGCGGATCGGTGCCGAACATGCCCCGCAGCCCGTCCCGCACCACCGGGTGGTCGTCGACGATCAGCAGTGAGATCAACTCGCGCTCCCGACGGGGATCGCCGGTACGGTCACCGTGATCGCGGTGCCTCCGCCGGGCTCGGACTCGACGTCCAGCCGGCCCGCGAGGCGCTGCACGCGCTGCCGCATGCCGGCGAGGCCGAAGCCCCCGTCCGCGGTGCCGCCGGCGGGCTTGGCGTCGGGCAGGAAGCCCACTCCGTCGTCCAGCACGTCGAGCGTCACCAAGTCCTCCATGTACGACAGGGTCAGGGCGACCCGACCGGCTCGTGCGTGCTTGGCGACGTTGGCGAGAGCCTCCTGCGCGGTGCGCAGCAGTGCCACCTCGACGTCGGTGTGCATCGGCCGGGCGTCGCCGGTCGTGGTCAGCACCGCCTCGACGCGGTTCACCTCCGACCAGCGCCTGGCCACGTCGCCGATCGCGTCCGGGAGGCGGGACTCCGCCAGCGCGGACGGTCCCACCGCGTGCACCGTCCGGCGGGCCTCGACGAGGCTCTCGCGGGCCAGGTCCATCGCGTTCGCCACGTGCCGGCGCGACACCGCCGGTTCGTCCGACGCCTGCTCGGCGGCCTGGAGCTGGGTGAGGATGCCGGCCAGGCCCTGGGCGAGGGTGTCGTGGATTTCCCTCGCCATCCGCTGCCGCTCGTCGAGCACGCCGGCCTCACGGGCCCGCACCAGCAGTTGAGCGTGCAGGCCCGCGTTCTCCGCCAGCGCGGTCTCCAGCTCGGCGTTGGCCCTGTGCAGCTCGGCCAGCGCCCGCTTCTGCCGGTGGTTGCGCCGGTCGGACATCACGTCGGCGTGGAAGCCCGCGGTGGCCATGACCGTGGTGAGCGCGCTGACGGCGGGCCACTTCCACCACTCGTCGGCCGTGATGTTGTCCGACCCGCCCACGTAGGAGACCGCCGAGACCGCGGACGTGACGGCCACGCCGACGTAGCGCCACCGGCCCTTCAGGTACTGGAAGGCGTGCACGTAGCCGATGAACGCGAAGAAGCCGAACCACGGCGTGAGCAGCACCAGGCAACCGGTCAACGCCACGAGCCCCGTGTAGTACAGGCCCATCAGCGGGCCGTTGCCGTGCAACTCCGGGCGGAACGTGTGGAACCACATGACCCACGCGGTGAGCAGGGCCGAGAGCCCGAGCAGCGCCGGGAGGTGCACCGGCGCGTCCCAGAGCGGCTGCAGCAGGGCGAACACGATGCTGACCGCCAGCAACGGGTACGGGAGCACCTTCAGGACCGCGGTCTCCTTGCGCTCCCAGCGGTCGAACTCCTCGCGCAACTCGGCCTCGACACCCACGACCTGCATGATCGCACGCCCGCGGCCGGCTACACCGTTGCCCGTACGGCGGGCACACGGCGCAGAGCGCCCGATATCGCCCAGCTCGCCACCGCGGCGATCACCAGGGTCAGCAGGAACTTCGGCACGGGTCCCGCGTCGAGTGGTTGCAGTGCCGCTTCGGCTCCGACGATGACCGGCGCGTGCACGAGGTAGACGGCGAAGGCGTTGTCGGCGAGGTAGCGGCTGAACCGCGACGTACCCGCGGCGAAGCGTTCGAACGCGCGGAGCAGGGCCAGGACGACGCCGACCGCGAACAGCGACTCCGACAGGGCCAGGGCCAGGTGGGCGAGGTCGTGACCGGCCAGGGCACCGGACGCCCCGAAGCCCCGGTGGCCGCCCAGCGCCAGCGGCACGAGCGACGCCACCGCCAGGAGCACGCCGAACCAGCCCGATCTCCGCGGAAGCGTCGCGAGCCGGCGGTGGCGGTACGCCGCGACGCCTACGGCGAAGAGCAGCACGTATTGCGGCATGTAGGCGGGGCTGGGCAGTCCGAGCAGCGGCTCTTTGGTGCCGTGCGGGACGAGGATCCGCCAAGCGTAGGTGACCACGCTGAGAACGAGCACGAAGGCGAGCAGGTCCCGCCGCCGCAACGGCCGTGAGCGCACCGGCTCCGCGGTCGCGCGCAGGTGCCGCAACAGCGCGTACGCGAGCGAGAAGATCAGCAGCAGTTCGAGGAACCAGGCGGGCCCGACCTCCCAGGTGGTGAGGTAGTAGACCGCGAAGGACGGCCGGCTCGCGGCCGGGAGGTCGAGGTAGTCCGGCAGGACGAAGAACGGGCGCAGCAGCACGATGAACCCGAGGAACGGGATCCCGAGCCGCTTCAGACGCTCGACCGCGAACTTGCGCGGCCCTCTTCTGTCGACCGCACCGGGTGCGAAATACCCGGACAGCAGGAAGAAGAACCCCATGAAGAACGTCTGGTTGACCAGGAGCAGCAGGTCCAACGGCTCCGCCGCGGACGACGAGGCAGGTTGTTGCCACTTCGGCCAGGCGTCGAGATTGCTGTAGGGGGCCGCGGAGTGGTGCGCGAGCACCAGGAGGGTCAGGAAGACGCGGAGGTTGTCGATGTAGGAGATGCGCGCCGGGCGCTGCACCTCGATGAGGGCCATGCGCAGAAGCCTGCTGCCCGCGGCGCCGCTCCGGATCGACCACGCGGGCGGTGATCACCGCGGACGCGGTAGACCCGTCCATCCTCCGATCGGAGGATGCGAAACGAAGAAGGGTGCGTGCATCGCCTGATGCACGCACCCTTCCGAGTTCTCAGGTCACTTCTTGAAGACGTCCTTGACCTTCTCGGCCGCCTCCTTGAGGTGGCCCTTGGACTGGTCGGTCTGGCCCTCGGCCTGCAGGCCCGGGTCGTCGGTCGCGTCGCCGACGCCTTCCTTGACCTTGCCCTTGAGCTGGTCGGCCTTGGCGTCGAACTTGTCGTCGGTGCCCATGTCGTCCTTCCCCGACACCTGACTCTCAGGTGCGACATCTGTCTCTGGGTGCCCACGCAGCCGAACCTCAATCCTCCATCGCCTCACTGTGCAGTTTCATGCTCAGATCACGAACTCTGCAGGATGACATCGATCTGCCTGCCCAGCTGCGCGTACTTCTGCGTGTACAGGACGGGGAAGACGCCGGGCGGGTCGGCCGGGCGGACGGTGTCGGCGTAGTCCATGCCCAGGTTGCCGAACACGACGACGACGTAGTCGCGCTTGTTCTTCCCGGGCAACGACTTCACGATGCCCGCGTCGGAACCCGCTGTGCTGGTCCAGCCGGTCTTGTGCGCGAACGTCACCTCGGCGGCCTCGTTGCACGGTCGCACGTCGCGGTCGTAGACCGCGACGCCGACGGTCACGGTGCCGTCCGGCTTGATCCAGCGTGACGGCACCTGCTGCGGGATGCCCTGCACCGGGTAGTCGCGCCCGCACCAGTTCGATGTGGACAGCATCTCGTTGTGGCCTTGGGCCGCCAGGGTTTCCAGGAAGAACTTCCGCGACGACGGTGAGAGTTCGTTGGCGGTGACCGGTTTGCGGTCGTTCGTCGTCCACAGCACGTCCGGGCCGCCGTTGATCAGCAGCAGGAGCTTGGCGGTGTCGAGGCCGCTCATGTTGGCGCCTCCCCAGGCGCCCCCGTTGCCGGGATTCGTCCCGGTGACCATCAGCGTCGGCATTCCCAGGTCCGCGAACGTCCGGTTGACCTGGTCCCACGCGTTGAGGTCGTGGAGCAGCTTCACCAGCGCGCAGGTGGACTCGTTCTGCGACTTCGTGATCATCTCGTCGAAGTGCTGCCGGACCTTCTTGACCGTCGGCCCGCCGCACACCGCCCGCGCCGGGTTCGGGTCGAAGGCGTAGTCGGCGTCGAGGTCGATCTTGCCCAGGTCCACCAGCCGCAGCACGCCGAAGCCCACCAGCAGCTTGAGCACGGACGCCGGGTACGGCGAGGAGAAGTCGATCGGCGCGTTCTCCCTGCCCGGCACCACGTCCCGAGTGCCCACGCCGCCGTTGGTGTCCCACTCGGTGTCGTCCCACCAGCGGTAACGGACCTGGTCGGTGGACAGCCCTTGGGGTTGGACCGGCACGACCACGCCGTTCGGGTGCTGCGGGCTGAGCAGCACGTTCGCCACGGCCTGCGGCCTGCCGGCCGGGTCGAGCTTGATGATCGCCACGTCCAGGTTCGGCGTCTGGTGCAGAGGCTTGCCATCCGCGCGCGTGCGGGCCCGGTTCATCAGCTCGCCGGGCGAAGGGTCGTACTTGTCCTGCTGCGCCACCGGTTGCGTGCCGGGCGGGGTCAGGTCGACGACGTCCTTGAAGTTCTGCGCCACGATCGCCTCACGCAGGCGCTCGGCCAACGGCAGGCCGTCCGCGGCGGCCACCGGCGTCGTGGAGGCGGCTGTCACCGCGAGCGCCGTGCACACCAGGCTGATCCGCTTGAGCTTCACCTCGGCCCTCTACATCGGACGTCGATGGCTCGGCGGACCGGCCGGTTCGGGCGAACCGGCTGCGGCGTTGCCGACCACGGGTCGTACTTCGTCGGTTTCACCTGGCCACTGGGGCGCCATCGCGTCTCTCGCGGGCGTGCCCACGTACTTGGCGTAAAGCTCGTCGAAGATCGGTGTCCTGGTCATGCGGACCATGGTGAACAGCAGAGATGACAGATCACGTGACAACGCACCTAAACCGCTAGAAGAGGTGATGTGAGCGCGCTTGCCAACCCTTGTGGCGCAACAACAACCGGATATGCCGTGAAGCGCCCGGCTGCTTGTCGCAGCCGGGCGCTTCACGGGAGAACACATCGCCACCACGCGCGCCGCGTCAGGCGTACCGGCCCCCGAAGTGATCAACCGGTAGGAGCCAGTGCGTCGACGACCTCACGTGATGTGCCGCGAGTCAGCGGTCCGAGTCGTCCTCGTGGTGGTGGTGTACGTGCACGTCCTCGATGTCGGGGTTCGTGCACGGTCCGCCGTCGTTGTTGGAGAAGAGCGGCACCGCGATGACGTTCACGTCGACGTGGCAGACGTTGATGTCGCTGAGCAGCTCGGAGTCTTCCATGTTCACGAGGCCGACCTGGTGGTCGTGGTCGTACTTCGAAGCGAGATCCATCATGTCATCCATCGCGCCGCCCTGCGTCGCGAAAGCGGGCGTGCCCATCATCAGGAAACCCGCGCCCACGGCAGCCGCGGCAATAGCCTTCTTCAGCATGACGATTTTCTCCTACGAGCCAGTCGTTGATCTGCACGTGCAACAAGGAGAGGAACGGAACCG
Source organism: Lentzea kristufekii (assembly GCF_033949925.1). Lineage (NCBI taxonomy): Bacteria > Bacillati > Actinomycetota > Actinomycetes > Pseudonocardiales > Pseudonocardiaceae > Lentzea > Lentzea kristufekii. Next base: position 45,269 of record NZ_JAXAVV010000039.1, on the reverse strand, counting down.
GCATCCCTGCCCGTTCCGCTCCTCTTACGAAAGAACAGCGCGCCGCCGCAGCGGGCGCCGTCTCACGTCACTTGTCGTCAGGGTTGGCGCACAGGCCGCTGTCGTTGTCGGACAGCACCGGCACCGCGATGACGTTGACGTCGATGAAGCAGGCGTTCAGATCGCTGGCGACCTCGGAGTCGTTCAGGTCGGCGACGCCGACCTGGTCCGTGATGTCCAGCTCAGGGGCATCGGCCAGCGCAGTGGAACCAATACCGAGGAAAGCGCCCGCGATTGCGACGGCCGCCCCTGCCTTCTTCAGCACAGAAATCTCCTTGTTTGACCTGTCAAGAAAGGTTTGCGTCGGCAACGAGCCCGCCGCAAGTCCGACAGGACCGTATCCAAACAATCGACGGGAGACCAAATGGGCAATCACGCGAAGGTGTGAACACAACAGCCCCTCGTCACACCATCGGGTAATGCTCAATTATCGATGTTTAGAGCGTCACGAGCCGATGAGCAGGGCAGAACACGCGAATTCCACGTCCGCATCCCGCTATGGGGTGAATACCTGCCGCGTCAGCGCCCGAGAGTTGGCCCGCGACGGCGCACCTCGCCCACTGAAGCCTCCTGACCAGCGCTTTCAGCCGGAACGGACCGAACTTCCGCTGCGGCGGCACGCCAGCGCTTGCCGGCTTCGGAGGTGAACAACGCCGGTTGTGCACCCTTGTCGACGCCGCCTGCAAGCAATACGGTCGCTCTATTCACCACCGGAACTGGTCGAGTTGAGCCGGCAGCTCGAAGTCGCGCTGGACATCGAGGATGCGGCCGGGCAAATGCGAATCGCGATGGTGTCGGTACAGGCAGGTCCACTCCCTGAAAACGCTGGACAGGGCGCGCACGTGGCGGAGCTGTGCGCTGGGTTGAGCGCTTCCGGGCACGAGCCGGTCGTCTACACCCGGCGCGGCGATTCCACGTCGCCTGCGACTCTCCGCGCAGACGACGGCTACGACATCGTGCAGGTCCCCGCCGGACCGGCCCGCGCACTCGCGGAGAACGAGCTCGTGGAAAATCTCGGTGATTTCACCGAGTTCCTCGCAGATCGGTGGCGAGAGCAACCTCCGGACGTGGTGCACTCGCACCACTGGACGTCCGGGCTGGTATCGGTGATCGCCGCGCATCGCATTCGGGTTCCGGTGGTGCACTCCTATCACGGCTTCGGCGAGACCCGGTCGGATCAGCGCTCCGACGCCGAATCTCTCATTGCGCGCCGAGCGGCGTGGATCACCGCGACGAGTTCGGCGGAAGCGGCACAGCTGTCGCAACTGGGGGTGCGGCGCTCCCAGCTGTCCGTGGTTCCCAGTGGCGTGAACTCCGATTTCTTCAACCCGGACGGTCCGATCGCGGTCCACGATGGACGAATGCGCGTCGCGGTGACCGGAGAACTGGCTCAGGGAAACAGCTCTCCGGCAGTCGACGCCGTTGTGTCCGCAATGGACCATGTCGCGCTCGTCGACGCGAATGCGGTTCCGCGCACTGATCGGCCGGCATTGTTGAGATCAGCCGACGTCGCGGTGTGTGCGCCGGCCGTCGAGAGGTACGGCAGCGCGGCACTCGAGGCGATGGCCTGCGGTGTCCCCGTGGTGGCCACGGCGGTCGGGGCGCTGAGCGACGTCGTGCTGCCGGACGTGACCGGCCTGCTGATCCCGCCGCGGGACGGCCGGCGGCTGGCGCAGTCGCTGAAAGCGTTGCTGGCCGACGAGACGCGACGGGAGCAGTTCGGCATCGCCGCCCGCGACCGCGTGCTCGGCCGCTACTCGCGAAGCCGGCTCGCGAAGGAGGCGATGGCCGTGTACCAGCGCGTCGCGACCGACAGCGCAGCGACCGGCGGAGCGGCACCGGCCCGCGGAGGACGCAGGGACGCCGGGGTGCGCACCTGATGCGAGGCCGAGCGCGCGCCGGTACCGCTGGTGGGCCGTGGAGGACGGCGATGAGGCCCGGCGGCGGCGACCCGTGCGTTCGTCGAGATCACCGCCGACCGTCACGAACGGGCGTGGACCGAAGCTCCGCGCACGCCGGAGTCCTGAACCGGCGGAGTCCCGTCAGGCGCCCGCGCCGCCGTCCACCGGCACGAGCGCGCCGCTCACCATCGACGCCCGGTCGCTCAGCAGCCACGCCGCCACCTCGGCGACCTCGTGCGGCTCGGCCATGCGTCCCGCCGGGCTCGTGGCGGTGATGTGCGCCTTGATGCCGGGAGTCGCGGCCTCCCACTGGTCGATCATCGCCGTCGCGGTGCCGCCAGGGGTGATGCCGTTGACCCGGATGCCGTCCTTGGCCCACGTCACGGCCGCGCTCTCGGTGAGGCTGTTGAGTGCGCGCTTCATGGCGCCGTACGCCGGCAGGACGGGGTTGGCGCGGCGGCTGCCGATGCTCGACGTGTTCACGATCGCGCCTCCCCCGTGCCGCCGCATGAGAGCGGCCTCGGCGGTCATGGCGGTCCAGTGGGCGCGGAAGTTCACTTCGAACTGCTCGTCGATCTCGTCGTCGGTGGTCATGTCGAGCGGGCCGGGCTGCTGGACGACCGCGGCGTTGTTGAACGCTCCGTCGAGGCGTCCGTGCAGTTCCTCGACCTGGTCGATCGCGGTGCGGATGCCGGCTCGGTCGGCGAGGTCCAGCGTGACGGCGTCGGCGGTGCCGCCCTTGGCCCGGATCTCGGCCACGATGCGGGTCAGGGTGTCGGTGCTGCGAGCGGCCAGCACCACGGAGGCGCCCTCTTGGGCGAAGAGCCGGGCGGCGGCCTCGCCGATGCCCCGGCTGGCGCCGGTGATGAGCACGATCTTGCCGGTGAGAAGTCCACTGGTGTTCGTCATGGCACCAGCGTCGGCCGTGCCCGGCGGCGGAGGCAGGCACAGGCTGTACCAGGCTGGGCCGCCACCCGCGGCCCATACTCGGGGTATGGACAAGCAGCAGCTCGGAGCGTTCCTGCGCAGCCGTCGTGAGCGGCTTCGGCCGGAGGACGTCGGGTTGACCGCGGGACCGCGGCGGCGGACGTCCGGGTTGCGGCGGGAGGAGGTGGCCGTGCTCGCGCACATCTCCACCGAGTACTATGTCCGGCTCGAACAAGGGCGGGCACCGCGGCCGTCCGCCGAGGTGCTCGCCGGGATCTCCGCGGCGTTGCGGCTCACGGACGCCGAGTCCGACCACCTCCACGTGCTCGCCGGAACGGCGCCCAGTCGCAACGGCAGGGTTCGGCGCGATGTCCGGCCGAGCATCCTCGCGCTGCTCGACCGGCTGCCGCGGACGGCCGGGTTCGTCACCTCGGCGATGTTCGAAGTGCTGGCGTGCAACGATCTCACGGCCGCGTTGATGGAGGACTTCCGCGAACTCGAACCACGGGAGCGCAACCTCGCGCGCCTGGCGTTCCTGCAACAGCGGCCGCTGTACGGGGTTTCGGATGCCACGGAGTTCCGGCACCACGTCGTCATGCAGCTGCGCAGCACGCTCGCGCGGTACCCGGCCGATCCCGCGGTGTCGGAGCTGGTCGACGAGCTGCGCGAAGGCAGTCCTGAGTTCGCCCGGCTCTGGGAGCGGCACGACGTGCAGTCAGCGGTGGTGCTCACGAAGACCTTCCGGCACCCAGGCGTCGGCGAGATCACCGTTGACTGCGACTCGCTCGCGCTCACGGACCGGGACCAGCACCTCGTGCTCTACAGCGCGCCGCCGGGCTCGCGTGACGCGGAGGCGTTGGCGCTGCTGGACGTGCTGGGAGCGGAGGAGTTCACGACCCGAAAGCCCTAAGAGGACCGAGACGTTCCCCGGTCCTCTTAGGACTGATGGTTCAGATCTTGCCCGCCGCCACGTCGGCGAGGTTCACGCGCGACGACTTGTAGTTCGCCACCGAGGGCTTGCTGTCCGATCCCGGTGCCGGGATGACCTCGGAACGGATCGGCAGGCCGTTGCCGGCGTTGACGGTCAGCACGTGCGTACCGGTTCCGCCCTGCAGGGCGGGGCCCGCGGTGAGGGTCAGCGCGGGCTGGCCCTCGGCGTCGGTCTTGCCGATGGTGACGTCCTTGATCGTGGCGACCAGCTTCAGCACGCCCGCGCGGACCTCGGCGTTGGCCGCGCCGATGAACAGCGCGTACGTGGTGTTGCTCCACAGGGCGTTGTTGACGCCGTCCTCCAGCTCCTTGCCGGTCGGGCGCGGCTTGGGCGGGGGCACCGGCAGGCCCTTCAGGCGGTACACCTCGGCGGTCGCCTCCTGGCGCTGCGCCCACGCCTTCTCCTGCTCGGCGGGACTCTGGCCGAGCGCCCAGCCGATCGAGACGTTGACCATCGCGTTCTTGGCCTGCTCCAGGTCGCCGTTCGCGGCGAGACGGGCCGCCGCCATCACGGTCGCGTCGTACTGGGTCGCCTGGTTCTCGCCCTTGGCGACCGAGGCCGACAGGGTCTTCGCCGAGTCGCCGTGGAAGGTCTGCCCCTTGTCCGTGTAGACGGTGTAGACGACGTACGGCGAGTTGTCCGGCGCGATCGTCGAGCGGATGATCAGCGACGCGTCACCGGGCTGCGCACCCGCCTTGACCTCGGAGGCCAGCTTCACCAGCGGGGAGTCGACCACCTGCGGGGCCGCGACCGGGGAGGCGGGCGGGGCGGTGCCGCCCGCCGTGCCCATCACCACTGCCGTCGCCACGGCTGCCGCGCCGACCGCGGCGACACCGGCCTTGGGCCAGGAGAACCAGCGCTTCGGCCGCACGACCGTGGCGGTGGGCTCGGCCATCGCGGTGCTCAGCGCCGTGCGGGCACGGTCGTACGCCTCAGGGCGTGGAGACGGCACGTCACGCATCTTCTTCATCAGATCCATCTCATCCATGGGGTGTCTTTTCACGTTGTCGGGACTTGCAGCAGCGCGACGACCTCGGGGGCGTCACGCAGTGCCTTGCGCGCCTGGTGCAGCAGACGACGGGCCGTGCCCGCCGGGATGTCGAGCACCCGTCCTGCTTCGGCGACCGTCAGGTCCTCCCAGGCGACCAGGCCCAGCACCTCGCGCTCGTCCGGCTTGAGCCGTGCCAGTGCCTGCCGCAGCAGTGCCTGCGTGTCCACGCGGGCGTCCACTTCGGGCCAGGGGTCCCACTCGTTCGCCAAGCGGGTGATGTCCGAGGCCGGCTCTTCCGCCGGTTCGGACCGCCAATGCCGCCGCAGCCTGTTCAGCGCGACGCCGTACAGCCAGGGCCGGGCCTCGGGGTACGAGCGGTCGTAGCTCGCCCGGGACTCGAAGGCCGCCACCCACACCTCACCGAGCACGTCCTCGGCGGTCTGACGTCCCACTCGGCGCGCGAGGTAGTTCCCGATCGCGGTCTCGTGCCGGCTGACCACTTCGACGAAGGCATCGGTGTCTCCGCTCAGCGATCTGCCGATCAGTTCCGCGTCTGACGACATGAAGCTCCTCGGGTTCGCTTCGCCTTACACCCCGTCTTTGCCAACGCGCGCCGAAACCGTTCAGGTTGCTTCGGCCGCTGACGAAGATCGCTGGTCAGCGCGTGGTGAGGAGCTGGGCGAGGCAGCTAGCCGTGGGAGCGCATTCGCCTGAGCAGGTGCTGTTCGGCGATGTCGAAGTACTTCCGCAGCGCCTCTTCCGCCGCACCGGCGGCACCACCGTCGGCGAGTTCGAGGATGTCGCGGTTGAGCTGCACGTAGTTCTCGTAGAACTCGCGCTGGTCGCCCATGTGGTGGAACACCAGGCGCATCTCCGCGAGCAGCCGCCGCACCTCCTCGTCGAGGCGGGCGCTGCCGACCAGGCCGGTGATCGCGAGGTGGAACCGCACGTTGCCGGTCGCGACGTCGCTCCAGCGTTCCGCCCGTGCGGATTCCTGCTGGAACCGCACGGCGTCGCGCACGGCCTGGCGCTTCTCCTCCGGCGCCGTGGACCACGCGGTGAGCGCACCGCCCTCGATCACCCGGCGGGCGGCGTAGAGGTCCACGATGTCCGCCACGTCCGGCGTGCGCACGAAGACGCCTCGGCTGTGCTCGTGCACCAGCAAACGTTCGCGTGTAAGAAGTCTGAACGCTTCCCGCAGCGTGTTGCGCGCGACGCCCAGTGCGGTGCGCAGTGCTTCCTCGGACAGGCGGGTGCCCGGCGGGAGATCGCCTTCCATGACACGGGTCCGGACGAAGTCGGCGACACGCTCCGCTGTGCTGACCCGGCCGAGCTCGACGCCGTCGGCGGTCAGTGAGGCAAGCCAGTCCGTGCCCGTCATGCGATCACTTTATGGGCTCGACGGTGCGGAAGCCCTTCGTCCAGTAGAACGTCGGCGTGGCAGCGGCGACGACGGCGAGCACCAGCATCGCCGGAGTCAGGCCCGCGATCTCGGCGAGGACCGTGCCGGCGACGGCACCGAACGGCACGGTGGCGACGGTGACGGCGTTGATCAGCGCACTCACCCGGCCGAGCATCGCGGGCTCGGTCCGGCGCTGCCGCAGGGACAGCAGGATCGTCGCCCACGCGGTGGCGGCGGCGCCGAAGAGGAACTGGTACACAAGCAGGACTTCGAACGGTCTGCCCAGCGACGCCGCGGGGATGAGGAACAGGGACGCGGCCGCCACGGAGGCGCACATCGCGCAGGCGAGCCCGGTGCCGAGGCGCCGGGACGCCCAGGCCGAGCCCGCCGCACCCAGTACGGCACCGAGGCTGAACGCGGACATCGTCAGGCCGACCTGACCGGGCCGAAGCAGGAGTTGCTGGTAGGCGTAGACGAAGAAAAGCGCGCCGATCCCGCTGCCCGCGAAGTTCAGAGTCGCGGTACCGAGAAGGCTGCGTCGGAGCACCAGGTCCTTGCGCAGGTAGCCGATCGCGTCGCTCAACTGCCGATGTACGGGCCGTGTGCTGTTCGTCTGTGCTTTGGCGCGCAACGCGGGTGCGGTCGCGGCGGCGATGACGACGGCCGAGGCGAGGAACGTGACGGCGTTGAGCAGGAGGGCCAGCTGTGCCGACGCCGCCGCGATGATCAGGCCGCCCAGGCCCGGTCCGGCGATGCGGACCAGGTTGAGCAGGCCGGAGCGGGTGGCGTTCGCACGGTCGAGGTCCTGCGTCAGATGGGGAATCGCGGTTTCGGCGGCGGAGTCGAACACCGCCGACGCGATGCCGAGCACGGCCGCGAGGAGGTACAGGATCCAGACCGACCGGACGCCCGACGCGATGGCGGCGGCCGCGGCGAGCAGCGCGCAGGCCCGGACGAAGTCCATGGACACCAGCACGGAACGCAGCCGGGCCCGGTCGATCAGCACGCCGCCGAACGGGCCGAGCAACGCGGCCGGCAGGAACTCCGCCACCAGCAGCAGGGTCGCCGGGCCGATGCCGGAACCGAAGGCCAGGATCGCGACCGCGGGCAGCAGCACCACCGTGATCTGCGTGCCGGTTGTGCTGATCGCCTGTGCCACCAGCAGAAGCCACCAGTCACGGGAGAACCGCTGCCGCGCGCGCATCTAGGCGACGACCACCTCGACGCCCGCCGCGCGCAACCGGTCCAGTTCCTCAGGGGGTGCCGACGAGTCGGTGATCACGACGTGGACGTCCGTGATCCCGGCGATGCGCGAGAACGCGCGCTTGCCCACCTTGGAACCGTCCGCGAGCACCACCACGCGGTCCGCCGTGCGCAGCAGGCAGTGGTCGGTGTGCGCCTCGACCTCGTCGTGCGTCGTGATGCCACCGCGCGCGTCGATGCCGTCGACCCCGAGGAAGACCAGGTCCAGGCTGATGCCGGCGAGGGCCCGGTCCGCGATCGGGCCGACCAGCTCGTAGCTCTCCGGCCGCACGCCGCCGCCGGTGACGACCAGGTCGATCGTGGGGCGGGGGCACAGGTCCGAGGCGATGTTGAGGGCGTTCGTCACGACCTTCAACTGCCTGGTCCCGGCGAGGAGGCGGGCGAGCTCGGTCGTCGTCGTGCCACCGTTGAGCCCTACCGAGTGGACGGACTCGGTGACGAACTTCGCGGCGGCCTCGGCGATCTGGCGCTTCTCCTCGCGGCGGCCCACCCGGTAGCGCAGCGGCAGCTCGTAGATGACCTCCGCCGCCACCGCACCGCCGTGGGTCCGCTTGAGCAGCTTCTGCTCTTCGAGCGACTGGAGGTCCCGGCGGATGGACGCGACCGACGTGCCCAGGTCCTCCGCGAGCCCGGTCACCGTCACCGAGCCCGCGTCCGCGAGCTTCCCCAGGATCGCCGCAAGGCGCTGCTCTTGACGCATCCGATCAGCATAACGCACGAATCATGCTCGTTTGGGCACTGCTTGAGCCCAAATCACGCAGTTTGCGTGCTCGTTATCTCGACGCTCCGCGCCAGAGCCGTCGCCTCGGCCCAGGTCGGCTGCGTCGCGACTCCCCCGGCGCCGCGCGTCGACAGCGCCCCCGCCACCGCACCGAACGCCAGCGCCGCGCGCAGGTTCCCGTCCCGCAGCCATCCGGCCAGGAAACCCGCGTCGAACGAGTCTCCCGCGCCGACCGTGTCCACCGGCTCCACGACGGGCGGGCGCGCGGTGATGCGTTCTCCGCCGGACAACGCGACGCAACCATCCTTGCCAGCCTTGACGACCGGGATCGCGCCGGTGGCGGCGAGCACAGGCAGCGGGTCCGCCGCGCCGGTGAGCGCCGCCGCCTCGGCCTGGTTCGGCAGCACGAAAGTGCACTGCGCCAACAAGTCTTCAGTCAGCTTCCACTCCCCGGACGGGTCGTCGTTCGTGTCGAGCGAGGTCGTGGCGCCACGAACGCGCGCCGTCCGGAACACCTCGGACAGACCGGCGGCGAGGCGGGGCTGCAGGAAGTACGACGCCGCGTGCACGTGCCGGGCCGCGATCTCCGGAACGTGCTCGGGACCGAAGGCGGCCAGACATCCGGGCGCGGTCAGGATCGCCCGGTCTCCCCCGGCCTGGTTGAGGCACACGGTCAACGCCGTCGGCAACGACTCGTGCCGGACGCACGCGCTGATGTCCACGCCCGCGGACTTCAGGGCGTCCAGCACGAAGTCGCCCGCCGCGTCCCGGCCGACCATCGCGGCGAGAGCGACCCCCAGACCCAGGCGCGCGGCACCGTGCGCGACGATCGCCGCAGACCCGCCGAGCGCGAGAACTCCTTGGTCCACCAACGTCTCCGCCTGCCCGTACGGAGGAATGCCGGGGGCGCCGAAGACGAGCACGTCCGGGTTCGCGTCACCGATCACGAGGAGGTCCATCAGGCGCCTCGCAGCGCGGCGGGGAGCAGGTCGCCGTGCGCGGCCGTCATCGCGGCGACGAGGTCGTCGATCTGGGTGACGGTCAGCGCGGCGGCCGTCGCCGGGTCGCACAGGGCCGCGTGCCGGACGTGCCCGGGGTCGCCCTCGACCGCCGCCGCCACGGTCAGGTCGACCACGTCGAGGAAGCTCCGGTTCAGGGCCGCGAGCTGCCGGGGCAGGGCGCCGACGCGATGCGGGTGCACGCCGAGCCGGTCCAGCGTCGCGGGCACCTCCACGGCGGCTCCGTCGGGCAGGTTGGAGATGAGGCCGTGGTTCGCGACGTTGACCTGGATCGTCCGCTGCTGACCGGTGACCAGGCTGTGGATCACCTGCGGCGCGTACTCGACGGCGTCGTCGGACAGCGGCGGCGGTGGGTCGCCGGCGGCCAGCGCGGCACGGGTCTTCTCGTAGGTGGCCACGTTCTCCGCGCTGATCGTCGCGTAGTCGCGGACCGGGAGACGCAGTCGCTCCACTTCGGACTGATGCCGCAGGTACCACGGCACGTACTCGGACGAGTGCTCGCTCGTCTCCGTCGGGTAGAAGCCGAACCGGCGGTACAGGTCGACGCGCACCCGCCGCGCCAGCTCCGGATCGGCCGCGATCGCGGCGTCGAGCGCCGGGTACAGGTCACGTCCCTCGTGCTGCCACCGCAGGATCCACGCCTGGTGGTTCACGCCGGCGGAGAGGAAGTCCACCTCGTCGTGCGGCACCCCGACCAGCGCGCTGAGGTCGTGGATGGTCCAGTGCACGGAATGGCACAGCCCTGCCACCTTGAGCCGCGGCGCGACGGTCGCGAGGTACTGGATGTTCATGGCCATCGGGTTGGTGTAGTTCAGCAGCCAGGCGTCCGGGCAGACGGCGAGCACGTCCGCCGCGAGCACGTCCAGGAACGGGAACGTGCGCAGCCCGCGGAAGATCCCGCCGATCCCCAGGGTGTCGCCGATGGTCTGGCGCAGGCCGAACGACTCCGGCACGTCGAAGTCCGTCAACGTCGCCGCGTGGCCGCCGATCGCGACCATGTTGACCACGACGTCCGCTCCCTCCAACGCTTCCCGGCGCGACAGCGAGGCGCGGACGTGCGCTCCGCCCGCCAGACGGGCCAGTGCCGCCGCGACCTCCAGCCGTTCGGCGTCGACGTCGTGCAGCGAGATGGTGACGTCGGCCAGTTCCGGGAACGACAGCACGTCGCGCAGGAGCTGCCGGGTGAACTCGACGGAACCCGCGCCCACGAAGGCGATGGTGACCATGGATCAGCCTTTCAGTACGCGGATGAGCCGAGCGACCTCGGCGGACACGGCCTCACGCCCGGCGCCGAGATAGCGCCGGGGGTCGACGAGAGCGGGGTCGTCGTCGAGCGCGGTCCGCACGCTGGCGGTGAAGTGCTTGTTGAGCTGCGTGGCGATGTTGATCTTCCACATCCCCGCGCGCACGGCCGCCGCGAGGTTCTCGTCGGCGACACCGGACGACCCGTGCAGCACCAGTGGTACCGGCACCGCCTTGTGCAGCAACGCGATCAGCTCGAAGTCCAGCTGGGCGTCGCGGCTCAGCATCGCGTGCGAGGAGCCCACGGCTACGGCGAGGAAGTCCACCGCTGTCGCTTCCACGTACGCGGCGGCGTCGTCCGGGTCGGTACGCGCGCCCGGTGCGTGCACGCCGTCCTTTCCGCCGATCTCACCGAGCTCCGCCTCGACGCCGACGCCGGCCTCGTGACACCAGCGCACGACCTCCGCCGTGCGGGCCACGTTCTCGTCGTGCGGCAACGCGGAGGCGTCGAACATGACCGACCCGAACCCGAGCTCGACGGCCTCCCGCACGAGCTCCTCCGAGGTGGCGTGGTCGAGGTGCACCGCGATCGGGGTGGCCGCGGCGGCGGCGACGGACAGCGCGGCGGCGCCTATCGGGCGCAGAGAACCGTGGTAGCGCACCGCGTTCTGGCTGATCTGCAGGACCACGGGTGCTCCGGTCTCCTCGGCCGCGGCGGCGATCGCCTCGGCGTGCTCGACCTGGATCACGTTGAACGCGGGCACCGGCGCGGGCCCGCCGATCATCTCGCGAAGCTTTCCCAACGGCATGTTCTAGTCCTCTGGAACTGGTCTGGGCGTGACGTCCGCCCGGTGCTGGTCGTAGAAGGCGCGGTCGAAGTCGCCGGCGAGCGGGGCGCGCACCGCCGCCGCCGACAACGCCACCGCCTCGGCAAGACGTTCCGGCCACGGCAGGTGCCACGCGGCGACCAGCGCGGCGACGGCGGCGTCACCGGCACCGGTCGGGTTCCCTGTGATCACCTCGGGCGGAGCCGCCGACCAGACGCCGTCGGCGGTGTGGGCGGTCATGCCGCGCGCGCCGTCGGACACGAGTGCCGCCGTGGCGCCCAGAGCGAGTGGATCGTCCACTTCGGACGCCGCCGCGAGCTCGTTCCGGTTCGGGGTGATGACGGCGGGTCCGGCGGCGGCTCCGAGGGCCAGCGCCGGTCCGTCCGCGTCCAGCACCACCGGCACGGGAGCGACGCGCACGAGCGTCGCGTAGGCGTCGTCCGGAAGCCCTTGCGGCAGTGAACCGGACAGCACCACGACGTCGGCGTCCGCGGCGAGTTCCGAGTAGTGGCCCAGAAATCCGGACCACTCCTCGGGCGTGACGACCGGTCCCGGTTCGGCGAAGAGCGTCGCCTGACCGGAGCCGGTCACGACGGTGACCGTGCGGCGGGTCTCCCCCTCGATCGGGAACATCGCCTGCGGCACACCGGATCGACTCAGGTTCTCGCGCAGCACCGCACCCGCCGACCCGCCCGAGAGCCCGGTCGCGAGCACCGGCACGCCGAGTGCCAGCAGCATCCGCGCCACGTTGACGCCCTTGCCACCCGCGCGCACGGCCACGTCGGAGACGCGGTGGGTGTCGCCCGGCACGAGCGCGCCGACGCGGTAGGTGACGTCGAGCGCCGCGTTGAGCGTGACGGTCAACGCCCTCACGGCGTGCCGTTCAGGATCACCGACCGGGTGAGGTTGCGCGGGGTGTCGGGGGTGAGTCCGCGCAGCAGTGCCACCTCCACGGCGAGCCGGTGCACCGCGACGAGTTCGGCGAGGGGGTCGCGGTCCCGGGCGATCCAGCGGCCGCCCGCCCCGGCGACGTCGAGGCCGAGGCCCTTGGGAGGGGTGCCGAACACCCAGACCAGCGAGCCCTCGTCGGTGATGGCGATCGGCCCGTGCCGGTACTCGGCGGCCGGGTACGACTCGGCCCAGCTCAGCGACGCCTCGCGCATCTTGAGCGCCGCTTCGGCGGCGAGACCGGTCGTCCAGGGCGCGCCGCCGAGGAACGTGAACTGGTTGCGTTCCACCAGGTCCGCGCCCAGCGGTTCGGTCAGGGCCTGCTCCGCGTCGCGGATCGCGCGGTCGAGCCGTTCGCCCAGATGAGCGCGCAGCAGCACCAGCGCGGTCGTGGCGAACCGCGTCTGCACGACCGAGCGCTCGTCGGCGAACTCCAGCGCGACCACGTGGTCGGCCAGCTCGGTGACCGGTGTGCCGGGGGTGCCGACCAGGGCCGTCGTCGGCACCTCCAGCCGCCGCAGCACGTCGATGACCTCGGTGGTGGTGCCCGACCGGGTCAGCGCCACGACCCGGTCGTAGCCGCGGCCGAACGGGAACTCGGACGCGGCGAACGCGTCGGTCTCCCCCAGCCCCGCGTCCTCGCGCAGCCGGGCGTAGGCCTGGGCCATGAACCACGACGTGCCGCAGCCGACGACCGCGACGCGTTCGCCGTGTGCGGGAAGAGCGGCTACGACCCCGGGTTCGGTGGCGAGCGCGACCGCCCGGCGCCAGCAGGCCGGCTGGGACGCGATCTCGGCCGTGGTGTGCAGCTGCGCGGCGGAGGTGCTGTGCATGGCGGATTCCTTTGGTTGTTCAGTCACTTGATGCCCGCTGCGGCCACCGACCGCACGAAGAACCGCTGGGCGAAGAAGAACACGAGCAGGACGGGCAGCTGGCTGAGCACCGTGGCGGCCATGAGCTTCGGCCAGTTCGTCGTGTGCGCGCCCTGGAAGCTCTGCAGTCCCAGCTGGACGGTCATGGTGTCCGGGCTCTGCACGACGATGAACGGCCACAGGAAGTCGTTCCAGGTCTGCAGGAAGGTGAGCACCGCGAGGGTCGCGAGCGTGGGCCGCATCAACGGCAGCAGCACCTGCAGCAGCGTCCGCAGCCTGCTCGCCCCGTCGATTCGCGCGGCCTCCTCCAGCTCGCGGGGCAGCGTGGTGAAGAACTGCCGCATCAGGAACACGCCGAACGCGGTGGCCAGGTTGGGGGCGATCAGCGCGCCGAGCGTGTCGACCAGTCCCAGCGACCGCATCATGATCAGCAACGGCAGCATGACGATCTGGAACGGCACCATCAGCGTCGCCAGCATCAGGAAGAACGCGACCCTGCCGCCGAGGAACCGGATGCGCGCGAAGGCGTACCCCGCCAGCGAGCAGAGCAGCAGGTTGCCGGCCACGCACACGGTGGAGACGACGAAGCTGTTGACCAGCCAGGATCCCAGTGGCGCGTCCCGCATCGCCGCGAGGTAGTTCTCCCACTCGATGCCGCTCGGCAGACCGGGAGGGAACCGCCGCGACTCCTGCTGGGTGGACACCGACACCAGCAGCATCCAGACCAGGGGCGTGACCATCACGGCGGAGAGCGGCAGCAGGACCAGGTGCAGTGCGCTGGGCCTTCTCATCGAACCTCGTAGTGGGACCGGCGGTTGAACCGCAGCTGCAGGAGGGTGGACGCGGCGATCAGCACGAAGACCGCGCAGCCGATCGCCGCCGCGTAACCGCCGTCGAAGCTCACGAAGGCCTCGTTGTAGAGGTGGTAGACGAGCACGGTGGTCGCGCGCAGCGGCCCGCCCTTGGTCGTCACGTACACGGCGTCGAAGAGCTGCAGGCCGTTGATCGTGAGCCACACCAGGAGGAAACCGGTGGCGGGTGACACCAGCGGCAGCTCGACGTGCCAGAACGACCGGACGCGGCCGCAGCCGTCCAGGGAGGACGCCTCGATCAGGTCCTTCGGCACGTTCTGCAGCGCCGCCAGGTAGATGATGACCGCGAACCCGAGCCAGCCCCACACCGTCATCGCCACCACGGCGAACAGGGCCTGACCGGGATCGGCGAAGAAGCCCTGCTTCGGCAGGCCCACGGCGTCCAGCGCCGCGTTGACCAGCCCGAACTGCGGGTTCGCCAGCCAGCTGAACATGATGCCGGTCGCGACCGTCGAGGTCACCAGCGGCACGGACACGGCGAGCCGGTACAGCACGACGCCGCGGATCCTCTGGTTCAGCATCACCGCGATCGGCAACGCGAGTGCGAGGGTGACCGGCACGAACAGCGCCACGTAGACGAGCGTGCGGCGGGCGGCGTCCCAGAACAGCGGGTCGGCGACGAGCTTCGCGTAGTTGTCGCCGCCCGCGAACGTCCCGGGCGAGGTGAGATCGGTGTGCTGGAAGGACAGCACGAACGACCACACCACGGGGACGAGCCCGAACACCCCGATGAGCACCACGGCGGGGGCGGCGAACCCCCACCCGGCCGCGTGGTCGGCGAGCCTGCGCCGGTCGAGCGTCATGAGCCCGCCAGTGCCTGGTCGACCTCACCGCGAGCCTGGTCGAGCGCGGCACGCGGTTCGGCCTGGCCGAGCAGGACCGACTGCACGGCGGTGCCCAGCACCTGCGAGATCTTCGGGTACTGCGGGATGTTCGGCCGGGACTTCGTGACGTTCTTCGCGAGGTTGTCGACGAACACCTTGGTACCGGGGTATTTGGCCTCGAACTCGGCGTAGCCGGAGAGGTCCACTTCGGACTGCCGGATCGGCAGGTGGCCGGTCTCCATCGCGAACTCGAGGTGGATCTCCGCGGAGAGCAGCCACTTCAGGAACGGCAGGGCGTTCGTGCGGCCGTTCTCGCCGAACACGACGAACGTGTCCGGGCCCGCGATGGTCGCGTGGGTGACCTTGCCCGGCAGGATCTGCACGCCGTACGACACGTCCTCGTTGATCGAACCGAGGTCCCACGGCCCGGTCCACAGCATCCCGATCCGGCCCGAGTTGAAGAGGTTGAGGTACTGCTGGTCGCCCGCGTCGAGGTACACCGACTTGTCCGTGACGGCCATGTCGCGCAACAGCTGCATTGCTTGCGCGCCGGCGTCCGAGGCGAACGCGGCCTTCTTCCCGTCCGCGGACAGCAGGTCGCCACCCGCCTGCCAGAGCAGCGCGAGGAACCGCCACACCGTGTCCTCGGTGCCGTCGTTGACGTACGCCCAGCCGAACCGGCCGTCACCGCTGAGCTTCCGCGCGGCCGACCGGAAGTCCTCCCAGGTCCACGACTCGGCCGGGTGGGCGATCCCGGCCTCGTCGAACAGCTTCTTGTTGTAGACGAGCGAGAGGTTGTCGACGAGCGCGGGAACGCCGTAGATCTTCCCGTTCACCGTGGCGGCCTCGCGGCCCGCCGGGAAGAGGTCGTCCCAGTCGAACGCCGCGTCGCCGCGCAGCAGGTCGGTGAGGTCCTGCGTCTGCGGGCGGCCGGTGAGCCCGGTGATCGAGGAGCCGTACTGGTAGGCGACCTCCGGCGGGTTGCCCGACGCGAACGACGCCAGCGTCTTCTGCAGCGCGTTGTCGTTGCCACCGTTGAACACCAGCTCGACCTGCTGATCGGGGTGCGTGGTGTTCCAGCGCGCGGCGAGCTTGTCGAACGCCGCGGCCTCCTTGTCGGTGTAGCCGTGCCACACCTTCACCTTGCCGTCGCCGCCGGAGCCCGTTCCGCAGGCCGCCGTCATGACGAGTGCGGCACCCATCGTCAGCACCGTCCGGCGACTCAGCCCTCTGCCGTGTGCCATGTCGACTCCTCAGGGGTGGGGGGCGGCTCTGTGGTCGGGGACCCTAAGCGGAAATCGCTCAAACAAGCAAGAGTTGTGACCGATTGAGATTGCTTTCTGGCCCGGAGGGCGTCTTCTCGCTACAGTCGCTCATACCCAATCACCGCTCGTGAGCGATCAAGGAGTCAGGCGCTTATGACCTCCCCTGCGCGCGCCCTCACCGGGACCGCCCTCGCCGCGCTCGCCCTCGCGGCCTGCGTCGCCGGGCCACTGGCCTCGTCCAGTCAGGCAGACGGCATCTCGGCCGCGGCCGTCGAACTGCCCCCTGTGGGCGCGGTGCTCGACTACCAGCTCGGTGCCGCGTACACGCCGCCACAGGGCGTGAACCTGGTGACCCGCGACAGCACCGCCTCGCCCGCCGCCGGCGTCTACACCATCTGCTACGTCAACGGGTTCCAGTCCCAGCCCGCGGATCGCGACGTCTGGCTGAACCAGCGCGGTCACCTGGTGCTCAAGGACTCGTCCGGCAGGCCGATCATCGACCCGAACTGGCCGGACGAGTTCCTGCTCGACACGTCGACCTCCGCGAAGCGCACCGAGCTCGCCTCGATCATCGGCCGCACCATCGACCAGTGCGCCGCCAAGGGCTTCAAGGCCGTCGAGGTGGACAACCTCGACTCCTACCTGCGTTCGCGCGGCAGGCTGAGCGTGAACAACAACCTCGCCTACGCGAAGCTGCTCGCCGACCGCTCGCACGCCAAGGGCCTCGCGATCGGTCAGAAGAACTCCGCCGAACAGGCGGCCCGCGGACGCTCCGAAGTCGGGTTCGACTTCGCGGTCTCCGAGGAGTGCCACCGGTGGGAGGAGTGTTCGTCCTATTCGGACGTGTACCTCGAACACGTGATGGACATCGAGTACACCGATGACCTTCGCGGCACGTTCGAGGACGTGTGCAACGACCCGGACACCCCTGCCACCACGACGTTGCGCGACCGCTACCTCGTCGGGCCCGGCCAGTCCGGGTACGCGTTCGACCACTGCTGACGGGACCGGGGTGGCGGTGCGCGCCGCCACCCCGGAGCTCAGCCGATCAGCACTTCACCCAGTAGTTCGGCGAGGTCTGCCGGATGGCGCTGGTGGTGAACGTGTTCCACAGCCCGAGCGGCTGGTGGGAGCCCAGCGCGTAGGTCTGTCCCAGCGTGGCGTAGGCGCGGCCGGCAACGGTGTGGGCGTAGTTGCTCGCGGTGACGCACTCAGAGGTCGGCGGCGTGGTGGTCGTGGTTGTGGTTGTTGTGGTGGGCGGTGGTCCTGCGGCGCTCAACGCCTTGACCATGTTCACGACGGCCGTCATCTGCGGGCCGGTCTTCAGCGCGTACTGGGCCGACTGGTAACCCCACCAGTCCCAGCAGCCGCGCGGGTTTCCGGTCATCGTGGTGGCCTGCGGGTAGAGCACGATCACGTTGTTGGCGTCGGCGTACTCGTTGAGATACGCCTTGTCCATCAACGCGTTGCCGATCAGCCCGAAGTACTGGTAGCAACCGTGAAGCGTCACCATCAGCTTGCACGGACCCGTCTCGCACGACCGTGGCACGTAAGCGAAACCCTCGCGTCCCATGCTGATCGACGCCGCGTTGCCACCGGGCGCGTAGGCGTTCTGGTCGAACTGGACGAGCTTGCCGGACAAGGTCGAGGCAGCTGCGTTCACCGGACCGGTCAGGTGTGCCAGCATCTCCCTGACCACGTCGGTCCCGCACTTGTTGACGTACGGCGAAGCCGTGGCACCGCAGGCGTTCGGGCCGATCGGGCTGACCCAGGCGTGCCCGGCCGCGGTGGTGTTGTTGTAAGCGACCCGTGCACCGAAATCGCGGTAGTAGGTGGCGAGGTCGTCGTTCACCACGCGGGCGACGGTGTCGTCCGCGCTGCCGTGGAACAGCCAGACCGGGTCGCCCGAGAGGTTCTGCGGCGGATCGACGCTGCCCGTCGCCGCCCGGTTCCTGGTCAGCTGCTCCAGCTCGGCGGGCGTCTTGCGGGCTTGGAAGGTGTCCATGCACGCGAGCAGCGCGGTGTTCACGTTGTTCTGCGCGCAGTCGTAGGCGCCGGCGGAGAAGATGCCCGCGCCCTGGAAGACGCTCGAATACGCGACGTGGAGCTGGTTGGCGAGGTAGCCGCCGGACGACACGCCGCTGACGTACGTGCCGGTGATGTCGTACTTGGTGAGCGTGCCGGGCTGCGGTGGCGGGACCGCCGCGAGCGAGATCGACAGGGATGCCGCGGCCAGGCCGGTGGCCGCCGCCAGTGCCACGAGCGCGTTCCTCAATCGCATGTGTTCGCCTCCGTCATTGCAGGCAGGACATGTGATCGAGGTTAAGAGCCGGTAACTGGACGGCACCACGTGTGAGGTCACCACCTCGCGCGCTCACCAGACGTCGAACGACCCCATTGACTAGCTTTGGCGTCATGCGGACGTTCAGCCAGGTCGACGTGTTCACCGACGAGTTCACCAAGGGCAACGCGCTCGCGGTGGTGCATGACGCGGAAGGCCTGACCACCGAGCAGATGGCGGCGTTCGCGAACTGGACGAACCTCGCGGAGACGACATTCCTCCTCCCTCCGGAGAACCCGGCCGCCGACTATCGGCTACGAATTTTCACGGTGAGCCGCGAGCTGCCTTTCGCGGGCCATCCGACGCTCGGATCGGCCCACGCGTGGCTGGCCGCCGGGAACACGCCGCGGGACCCGGACCGGCTCGTGCAGGAGTGCGGTGCCGGGCTGGTGGAGGTGCGCCGAGACGGCTCGCGACTGGCGTTCGCCGCCCCGCCGCTGCTGCGCGGCGGCCCGGTCGAGGACCACGCGGCCCTCGCCGCGGCGCTGGCGATCACGCCGGAGGAGATCGCCGGCGCGCAGTGGGCCGACAACGGGCCGGGCTGGGTCGCCGTGCTGCTGCACTCCGCCGCGGCCGTGCTGGCACTGCGGCCCGACTACCAGCGGTTCGGTGAGTTCACGGGCATCGGGGTGGTCGGGCCGCACCCCGACGGCGGTGAGGCGGCGTTCGAGGTGCGGGCGTTCATCAACGAGGGCGGCCGGTTCGAGGAGGACCCGGTGACGGGCAGCCTCAACGCCTCGATCGCGCAGTGGCTCATCCCGGCGGGGATCGCCCAGCAGCGCTACGTCGCGGCCCAGGGCACTGCGCTCGGCCGCCGGGGCCGGGTGCACCTCTCGCAGGACGGTGGCGAGATCTGGGTGGGCGGGAACTCCGTGCTCGGCATCACCGGCCGGGTGGTTCTGTGATCGTCCTTTGAGGACTTGTACCCTCTCCGGCGGGTTTCAAACGTTGTTCTTGATCAGCTTTCGATGAGACAATTCGAGTGTGGTCACGGTTTCCAGCTGGTTGCGTGCGCCGTGCCCCGCGCTTGTCGTCGACGCCGTCGGTGCGGTGCACGGCATGAACGACGCCGCCAGGTCACTCCTCCCCGAACAGGTCCTGCCGTCGCAATGGCGGCATGGCGAGTCCGTGCACATCGCGGAGCGCACCTACACCACGCACCGAGTGGACAATGAGGACGATTCGGTCACCTGGTGGCTGCTCGACGAGACCGACCTGCTGCTGGAACGGGAACGGGCCGCGTTGCTCACACGGGTGTCCAGCGCACTGATGACGTCGCTCAACCCCGAGCGGTGCATGACCGTCGTGGCCGAGATGGCCGCCGAGCACCTCGCGGACGAGGTCCTGGTGATCGCGCCGCGGTCGGGCGACGGGCACCCCGTCACGCGCTGCCGCCGGGCTGAGACGCCGACGTACGAACTGCGGCACGTCGACGTCGAGACCGTGATCGGGCTCAGCGAGGCGCTGCGCGGGTTCCCGCCGGTGCCGTCGCGGTGGATCGACCCGGCCGCCGCACCGGAGTGGCTGGCGAACGACGTGGCGTCGATCGTCGTGACGCCCCTGCCCGGGCACGGGGTGCCGGCGGGCGCGTTGATCCTCATGCGCCGCAGCGGGCACTTCACCGAGGACGAGGAGGCGTTCGCGCGGCTGTTCGCCTCGCGGGCGGGCGTGGCGATCTCGGCGGCGAGCCTGTTCACCCAGCAGGCCGTGATCACCGACCGGCTGACCCGCGACCTGCTGCCACCCGCGTTGCGCCGTTACGAGCACGTCGAACTGGCCGGCCGCTACCGCGCCGCGGCCGACACCGAACGCGTCGGAGGCGACTTCTACGACGTGCACGAACTGCCGGACGACGAGCTGTTCGTCGTCCTCGGTGACGTGTGCGGCAAGGGACTGGACGCGGCGGCGCAGACCGGCAAGGTCCGCACGGCCGTGCACGCGCTCCTGCAGGTCGTCACCGACCACGACAAGATGTTGCACGCCCTCAACCAGGCACTGCTCACGACGGACAGGTCCCGCTTCATCACCACCGTCGTCGGCACCGTGCGTCCGGTGGACGACGGTCTGCGCTTGACGCTGACCTCGGGCGGGCATCTGCCGCCGCTGATCGTGCGGGCGAACGGCGAGATCGAGGCGGCGAAGACCAAGGGCACGCTCGTCGGCATCCTGCCGCGGATCATGACGTCGACCGACGAGGTGGTGCTGGCGCCCGGTGACTCGTGCCTGCTCTACACCGACGGCATCACCGAGGCCCACGGCGGCCCGCTGGGCGACGAGGAGTTCGGCGAGGACCGCCTGCGCCGTGCCCTGACGGCCTGCGGTGGAATGCCGGCCGAGGCGCTGGTCGAGCACGTGCACATGCTCGCCGCGCAGTGGGTCGGCCAGGGCGAGCACGACGACATGGCGGTTCTCTCGATCACCGCGCCGCGCAGGAGGACTCAGTGAGCACTGTGGCGACCACGGTCGACTCCCTGTGGGAGGCCGCGTTCGCCGGCGACGAGCACCGCGCGACGGACGTGGTGCTCGACGCCGCCGGCGAACTCGGCCACGAGACCGTGCTGCTCGAGGTGATCGCCGGGGTGCAGCACCGGGTCGGCCGGGAGTGGGCCGCGAACCGGATCAGCGTGGCGCAGGAGCACGCGATCACCGCCATCAACGACCGCGCGGTCACCGCGCTGTCGATCACCCGGCCACGGCAGCAGCCGGAACACGGCCGCGTGCTGGTGGCCTGCGTGGACGGCGAGTGGCACGCGCTGCCCGCACGGTTGCTCGCGGAAGTGTTGTCGTTGCGCGGTTTCGCCATCGACTACCTGGGTGCGCAGGTGCCCACGCCGCACCTCATCACCTACCTGCACCGCACGGGTCCGGACGTGGTGGCGCTGTCCAGCTCGATCGCCACCAGGCTGCCGGTGGCGCACTCCACGATGACGGCGTGCCAGGCGACCGGCGTACCGGTGATGGTGGGCGGCGCGGCGTTCGGCACGGACGGTGCGTACGCGCGGCGGTTCGGCGCGAACGCCTGGGCGGCCGACGCCCGGTCCGCGGCGGACATGCTGCTGTCCCGGACGCTGACGGCGCCGGGCACACCCCACCAGCCCGTCGACGACCTGCCGCACCTGGCCGACCAGGAGTACACGCTGGTGTCCCGCAGCGCGCGCGACCTCGTGCGGTCGGTGTACCGCGGACTCGAGGAACGCGTGCCCGCCATGCGGTCCTACACCGACGAACAGCGGCAGCACACGGCCGAGGACCTGGCGCACATCGTGGACTACCTCGCGACCGCGCTGTACGTCGACGACGACTCGTTGTTCCACAACTTCCTCAAGTGGACCGGCGCCGTGCTCGACGCCCGCGGGGTGCCGGCGCAGGTGCTGGAACCCGCGCTGGAACTGTTCGCCACACAGCTGCGCGACTTCCCGCGCGCGCGGCGAATGCTCACCCAGCAGGCCAGTCCACTGTCCGCGTAGACGCACAGTAGTCCTTTGTGGACGGTTTTGGTGCACTGCGCGTGCTCGGCCGATCGCCCTTCGTGTTAGTGGATTTCATTGTCCACAACAGCCTTGTGTCCAATAGATTTGAAATGTTTTCATCTCGCCCATGGACATGGGGACCTTCACGCCGCTCGCCGCCTACGCCGTGGCGTTCCTCGGCTCCGTCCTAGGTCTCCTGTCCGCGGAACGAGCACGACACGCGACCAGGACGACGCGCAACTGGTGGATCGGCGTCGCCGCGGTGTCGATCGGCGGGCTCGGCATCTGGGGCATGCACTTCACCGCGATGCTCGGCACCTGGATGGGCGCGAACGTCGCCTACGACATCCCCATCACGTTGCTGAGCATGATCGTCGCCATCGTGGTGGTCGCCGCCGGCCTGTTCCTGGTGCGCCGCTACGGCATCAACGGCGACACGCGCTTCTGGCCACTCGCCGCGGGCGGGCTCGTCACCGGGCTCGGCGTCGCCGCGATGCACTACACCGGCATGTCCGCGATCGTGATCAACGCCGACGTCAGCTACAACCCCGGCCTCGTGGCGCTGTCCATCGTGATCGCCGTCGTCGCCTCGACCGTCGCGCTGTGGTTCACGCGGAAGGTCAGTGGCCTGTTCGCCGTCATCGGCGCCGCCCTGGTGATGGGCGTCGCCGTCACCGGCATGCACTACACCGGCATGTACGCCATGAGCATGGCGCACGACCACAGCGCGTCGGTCGTCGTCGGCAACTCGCAGGAGCTGATCACGTCGCTGATCATCGGCGGGGCCGGCGTCAGCGTGATCATCATCTTCCTGCTCGCCCTCACGGCGTCCGACGAGGAGAGCCGCGAAGAGGCCGAGCTGCTCGACCGCGTCATGCGGCGCACCAGCCAGGGCTGAACCTCACCTGAGGTGCACCAGCACCATTCCGTCGTTGCCGGGCGCGACCTCCACCCGCCGGTAGAGCTTCTTCACGTGCGGCTGCTTGAGCATCGCGAGCACGCGGCTCTTGAGCTTGCCGGACCCCTTGCCCGTGATGATCTCGACCAGCGGCACCTTCTGCCCGGCCGCGCGGAACAGCGCGTTGCGGACGGCCTGGGCGATGTCCTGGTCGCTGCGGAAGATCGGGTGCAGGTCGACGGTCAGCTTCTCCAGGCTCACACCACGCATTCTGCCTGAGCCGCGCGGGGCATCAGCGCGAGTCCGGCCAGCGCGCCGCCCGCGGTGACCACGCAGGCGACCACCACGGCGGCGGACAGCGACACCGTCTGCGCGAGCAGCGGTCCCGCCAGTGCGCCGACCAACGTCGCCAACGCCTCCGCGGTCAGGAACACGGCGCTGATCCGGCCGAGCGCCTCGTTCGGCACTGCCCGCTGCAACGCCGTTTGCGGTGTCACGAGCGTCATCGAGCCGAACACGCCGATCGCGACACCGGCGGGCAACGCGACGACCAACGAGGTCGAGCCGAAGAGCACGAGGAACGCCACGGCGGTGGCCAGCTGGCTCGCCGCGAGCAGGAACCTCGGCCGCACCCGGTCGACCAGTCCGCGGATCGCCACCGCGCCGAGCAGGAACCCGATGCCGAGCGCGGACACCACGAGCCCGATCTGTTCGCTGCCACCGAGTTGCCGGATGCCGAACGGCACGAGCAACGCGCTGAGCGAGGCGTTCGCCGCGAGGAACACCGCCGTCAACGGCAGCAGTGCCATCGCGATGGGCAAGCCCCGCAACACTTTCCAGCCACCGGCGAGGTCGGCCGGCACCCGCTTGTCCACCGCCTGCGCCGTGGTGCGCGTGGCCGCGATCACGGCCGCCGAGACGAGGTAGCTCGCGACGTCGATCCAGATGAGCGCCGGGAAGCCGGCGAAGGTCAGGATCACCGCGCCCAGTGGTGGCGCGACGAGGCGGACCGTGCCGTCGACGGCGGCGTTCAGCGAGTTCGCGCTGCTCAAGCCGCTGCCGGTGCCGACGATGGCCGGGATGTGGGCCTGCGCGGCCGGGCGGAACAGCACGGCGCCGGTGCTCTCCGCGATCAGTGCGGCGTAGACCAGCCAGAGCGAGTGTCCGGCCGTCGCGCACAGCATCAGCGCGACCGCGGCGGCGCGGAACAGGTCCGCGGTGATCATCACCCGCCTGCGGTCCCAGCGGTCGGCCACCACGCCCGCGATCGGGCCGAGCAGCAGCGGCGGCAGGTACTCGGCGACCAGCGTGAGACCGGTCGCGAGCAGGGAGCCGGTGAGCGCGTACACGTGGGCCGGGATCGCGATCACCAGCAGCCACGAGCCGAGCAGGCTCACCGTTCGTCCGGTCCACAGCAGCCGGAAATCGCGCACCTTCAGCGCTTCGAGCACCGCCCACCCCCAGGTAGTAGTCTGACAGAATAAGAGCGTCGATCGAAGTGTTCTGTCAAGATAGGAGCGGTCGTGCCGAACGAGCCCATCGGGCCGAGACTGCGCGCGCTGCGGCAGGCGTCGGGCCGCACCGTCGCCTCGGTCGCCGCCGACGCCGGGCTGTCCGTGCCCTACATCGCGAACCTGGAGAACGGCCGGGGGAACCCGACGGCGAACGCGTTGGGCAGGCTCGCTTCCGCGCTCGGCACCGAGCTGTCGATCGGGTTCTCGTCAGACCCGCCGGCGACGACCGGGCCCACGCCTCAGAGCGTGGTGAAGTTGAGCAGGAGCAAGCGTTTCCGGGCGACCGCCGCCGCTCTCGCCGAGAAGTCGGGGCAGGATCCCCAGGACGTGGCCGCGCGGCTGATCAGCGCGTGCGTCCTGCTCACGGAGGCGCTCGGGCACGAGGCGGGCGAGCACGACTGGTGGCGGGTGCTCGACGCGCTGGTGCTCATCGCGGAGCACCCGGCGTGATCACTGGCTGCTGATGCTCGCGACCAGGTTGATCGTCGTGGCCAGCACGCCGGTGCCGAACAGGTACGACAGCAGGGCGTGCTTCAGTGCCGTGCGGCGCATCTCGCGGCCGGACAGGCTCGTGTCGGACACCTGGAACGTCATGCCGATGCTGAACGCCACGTACGCGAAGTCGCCGTAGTCCGGCGGTTCGGGCTGGTTGAAGTCGATGCCGCCGTCGGCGCCGTAGTAGTAGAGGCGGGCATAGCGCAGGGTGAAGATCGTGTGCACGACGGTCCACGACAGCACCACGGACAGCACGCCGAGACCGACGTGCAGCAGTTCGGACGCACCGGTCGTGTGTGATGCGCGAGCCAGTACGAAGCCCACGGACACAAGGCTCGCCAACGCCGCCACGATCAGCAGGACTTCGGTCACCCGCCGGGCGGGGTCGTTGCGGACGGCGTGCTGGGCGGTCTCCTCGGCGTCCATGGGCCAGACGACCAGCCACGCCCGCACGAGGTACACCAGGGTCGCGACGTCCCAGCCGACCAGCAGGCCGAACTCGCCGTGCCCGGTCAGGGTGACGGCGAGGCCGCAGACGAGGCCCGCCGCGAGCGCCACCACGACCTTGGTGCGGTCCAGCACGAAGCCGTCCGGCATCGGGCGGGACGGCAGGTCAGCCGGCACGCAGCGCCGCGTCCACGTCGAGGTACAGGTCGAGGGTCTCGTTCAGCGTGGTGGCCCGCAGTGCGCGCAGCACGCTGCCCCTGGGCGACACCAGGCGCAACGGGACGCCGCGGTCCTCGCCGAGCAGGTGGTACTCCACGAGCACCGAGAGGCCTGCGGACGCGAAGAACTCGACCGCGCTGAGGTCCAGCACGACGGGGAGCCCCGCGCCGAACGCCTCGGAAAGCTTGTCGCGCAACAGTTCCGCGGAGTAGGAGTCGACCTCGCCCTCAGCGCGCAACACGACCGCGCCGGAGAGGTTCTCGGACTCGACCTTCAACGGCGTCTCTTCCACCTCACGCCTCCCAAGCCTGAGTCAACGCTCGCCCGAACAGTTCGGCCGGCTGCGCACCGGCCACCGCGAGACGTCCGGCGACGACCACGAACGGGACGCCGGAGACACCGATCTCACGAGCGCGCTGCTCGTCGGCGCGCACCTCGTCGGCGTACACCGCGGGGTCTTCGAGAACGGTCTTCACGTCGGCGGCGTCGAGGCCGGCCTCGGTCGCGATCTCGGTCAGCGACTCGGGCGTGAACAGCGACCGCGCCTGCCCGAAGTTGGCGTGCAGCACGGCGTTGAGGACCTCGGCCTGGACGCCGCGCTCCCCCGCCAGGTGCAGCAGCCGGTGCACGTCGAAGGTGTTGCCGACCTCGCGGTCCAGGCGGTATTCAAGTCCCTCGTCGCGCGCGAGCTGGGCGACGGAGTCCTCCATCTCGGCGGCGCGCGGGCCGAACTTGGTGGCGAGCATGGCCTGCACGGACTCGACGCCCTCCTTGCGCGGATCCAGCTCGAACGCGCGGTGCACCACGGTGACCTCGGCGCGGTGCTCGAACCCGGCCAGCGCCTTCTCGAAGCGCGCCTTGCCGATGTAGCACCACGGACAGATGACGTCAGCCCAGAACTCGACCTGCATCGTTCGATCATGTCACGCCCGCGCCACCCCGTCCGTTCAGAAACGATAATCGTTGTCATGTAGGGTGCGGGGCATGGCAGCACGGGTCGTATTGGTAGCCGGGTTCACCCACCACGACGTGGCCGACGAACTCTGGCGGGCATCACCGGAATCGTCACTGGTCAGGCATGATCTGAGCAGCCTGGCCGAAGGGGTGGTGCGGCGCTGGGCCGACGGCCGGCTCACGGTGCTGGAGCTCGCGCACGGGTGCGTCTCGTGCACGTTGCGACTCGATCTCGTCCCACTGCTCGAAGGGCTGGACGGACGGGTGATCGTGCAGCTCGACCCGATGCTCGAGCCGGAGGCCGTCTGCTTCGCGCTGAGCGAGACGGAGGTGGAGATCGAGGCCGTGGTGACGGTGATCGACACCGCCACCTGGCTCGACGACGCGACCGGCGCCGACTCGCTCGCCGACCGCGGGATGCGCGCGGCCGAGGGCGACGAGCGGACCGTCGCGCAGGTCGTGGTGGGGCAGGCGGAGTTCGCGGACGCGCTGGTGCTGACCGGGCCGGCCGACCCGGTGCTCACCGCCGTGCTGGACCGGCTCACGCCCGGCGCGCCACGCCGGCAGCTGGACTCGCTCGACGTCGTCGACCTGCTGGCGGCGATTCCCGCCGGCGCGCGCCGTGGCGAGATCGATGACGGGTTCGGCTCGCTGCTGTTCGGGCGGCCGTCGCTGGAACCGGCACACGGCGTGTCCGTCGTCCACTTCACCGACCGGCGCCCGTTCCACCCCATGCGGCTGCACGACTGCATCGACGTGCTGCTCGACGGCGTGGTGCGTGTGCGCGGCCGGGTGTGGGTGGCGAGCCAGCCCGACGAGGCGCTGTGGCTGGAGTCCGCGGGCGGCGGGTTGCGCGTGGGCAACCTGGGACCGTGGGAGGGCGAACGCGACCAGGAGCTCGTCGTGATCACCAGGTTCGCCGACGCCGCCGAGATCACCGCGGCGCTGCGGTCGGCGCTGGTCACCGACGAGGAACTCGCGCTGGTCAGCGAGCTCGACTTCGCGGACCCGTTCACCGACTGGCACGAGGAGATGGAGCTCTGACGCGCACCTCGTGACCGTGCTGTCCGCGGTCAACCGACCTGAACGCCAGCGCTCCCAACGCGACGACCGCCAGCCAGACGTACGTGTCGAACTCGTGCAGACGGGTCACGAACACCAGGAACACGGCGGCGAAGGCCGGCCAGGCGTTGCCGCGCAGGGCGAGGAACACCAGCACCGGCACGCACCACACCCAGTGGTGCAGCCAGGAGACCGGTGAGGCCAGCAGCCCGGCACCCGCGATGACGAACAGTGCGCCGAGGTCGTCGCGGGTCCGCCGGGCCACGAGCACCGCGACAGCCACGACGACCGCGGCGAGCCCCGCCCACAGCAGCGTTTCGGCGCCGGGTGCGAGGCCGAAACCGCGCAGGAAGCCCCGGATCGACTGGTTGGTCGACAGCGACATGTCGCCGATGCGGTCCGGGTTCAGCAGCGAGTGCAGCCAGTACTGCAGCGAATCCCTTGGTGCGAACAGGAATCCCGCGACCGCCAGGCCCGCGAACGTGGCCGTCGTCGTGATCGCCGCCCGCCAGTCGCGCCGGGCGATGAAGTAGAGCACGAAGATCGCGGGCGTCAGCTTGATCGCCGCGGCGACACCGATCAGCACGCCGCGCCAGCGCTTGTCCGTCACCAGCACCACGTCGATCACGACCAGCGCCAGCAGGTACAGGTTGATCTGGCCGTAGCCGTACGTCGTCCACACCGGGTCCAGCGCCAGCGCGCCGATCGCCGCGAGCAGCCCGGCCGTCCACCGGAGATCGGGACGGACCTCGCCGGCCACGGCGACGCACACCGCGGTGAGCGCGACGAAGCCGGAGACGACCATCAGCGGGTTCAGCAACGTGCCCGGT
Source organism: Lentzea kristufekii (assembly GCF_033949925.1). Classification (NCBI taxonomy): domain Bacteria; kingdom Bacillati; phylum Actinomycetota; class Actinomycetes; order Pseudonocardiales; family Pseudonocardiaceae; genus Lentzea; species Lentzea kristufekii. The sequence goes on along the minus strand of NZ_JAXAVV010000039.1, from coordinate 16,935 downwards.
ACGAAGCTCAGGCCGCTGAACAGCATCGCCGCGATCGGCGGGTAGGTGAACGGCAACCGGGGGTCGAGCGGCGGGCCGGTGAACCCGACGTACAGGGGCCGGCCCTCGAACCAGGCGAGGCCGCCGAGCCGGTACACGTCCAGGTCGATCGGGTAATGACCGGACCACGTCACCAGCAGCCACGCCAAAGCGGCGAGCCAGAGGACAGCGGCCAGTCGAGAAAGAAATCTTCGCGGAACCAGATCGGTTTTCCGCGTCAGGGAAGCTGTTGACACCTATTCGAAATTAGCGACGGCCGATGTTGTTCACCTTGCTGAACAACCGGCAGAACCACCAGCAGAAGTGCTCTTGCCAGCAACGACGAGCGCACCTGGACGTCCATAAGGAAGCATGATGCGCAAGAGCGAAGGGGGTGCGCAGTGAGCACAACAGCGTTCGGGGACTTTCTCCGCTTTTACCGATCGCGTGTTCCGCTGACGCAGGAAGAACTCGCGGAACGGACGGGCTTGAGCACGCGGGCGATCAGCGACATGGAACGCGGCCGCACGCTCAGCCCGCAGTTCCGCACCGTGCAGCTGCTCGTCGGGGGACTCGGGCTGCGCGACGAGGAGGCGGCGGAGTTCACCGCGCTCGCCCGCGCCAGCCGGGTCGTCGCGGTGCGGGAACGGCCGGACGCGCCGTTCGTCGTGGCGTCCTCCTCGCTGCCGCCGGTGCTCATCGAGCTCACCGGCCGGGAGGCCGAGAAGGAGCTCCTGGACGGGTTCGCCGCGGACGCCGCGTCGTCGTCCCGGCTGCAGATCGCGGTGGTCCACGGCTCACCTGGTTCGGGCAAGACCGCACTGGCCGTGGACGCGGGCCATCGGCTGGGCGCGCGGTTCGCCGACGGCTGCGTGTTCCTCGACCTGCGCGGCACCGACGCCGAACCGCTGACACCGGAGAAGGCCGCGCACCGGCTGCTGCGTTCGTTCGGCGTGGACGAACGGCAGATCCCCGCCGACCCGGACGACAAGCTGTCGCTGTACCGGTCGCAGCTGCGCGACCGCACGGTGCTGCTGGTGCTCGACAACGCGGCGAACGAGGCGCAGGTGCGTCCGTTGCTGGCGTCCAGTCCCGGCACGCTCGTGCTGCTGACCAGCCGCCGCACCCTGAGCGGCCTCGACGTCCGGCACCGCCTCGCCCTCGCGTTGCTGCCGCTGGACCGTTCCGTCGCACTGCTGCGGGCCGTGACGGGCCCCGAACGGCTCGACGCCGAACCCGAGGCGGCCGAGCGGGTCGCCGAGCTGTGCGGTGGCACGCCGCTGGCGTTGCTGATCGCGGGCAACCGCCTCACGAGCAGACCGCAGTGGACGATCGGCCACCTCGCCGAGCAGCTGGAGGACGAGGGGCGCCGCCTGTCCGTGCTGCGGGCGGGCGACCTGCAGGTGCGGGCGGCGTTCGAGATCTCCTACGACCAGCTCAGCGCGGGCGCCGCCACCCTGTTCCGCAGGCTGGCTCTCCTGCCGAGCCCGGACACGAGCGTGGCGCTGGCCGGTGTCCTCGTCGACGACGCCGAGGAGGCGCTGGACGAACTGGCGGACGCGAGCCTGCTCGGCATCAGCGACACGCCCGGCCGCTACACCCGCCACGACCTGCTGCACGTCTTCGCCGCCGAACGACTGGAACTGGACGACGACCCGGCCGCCGTGCTCGCAGCACGCACACGTTTGCGCCACTGGCTCCTGGACACCGCGACCAGGGCCGCGCTGTTCTTCGACCACGACGTGCCGGCCGAGCGGTCGGGTCCGGTGCAGGACAAGGAATCCGCGTCCCGGTGGCTCGAACTCGAACTCGACAGCTGGCGCACCGCGGTGAAGGCAGGCGTGGACGCCGGCGAGCACGAACGCGTTCTGGCACTGGCACGGGCGATGCACTGGTACTCGGACATGCACGGTGTCGGCGAGCTGTGGCGTGAGGTCTTCTCCGCAGGGGCTCATTCGGCACGTCGGCTGGGCAACGCCAAGGACGCGGCGGAGCAGCTGAACTACCTGTCGTGGGCGCTGTACGCGTTGTGCGGCCAGCCGCACGAAGCACTGTCCGTGCACGAGGAGGCCGCGGCGGTACCGGTCGACGACACCGTCACCGAGGCTTGGACCTGCTACTACGGCTCGGCGATCCGGCGGCGGATCGGCGAGCCGGACAAGGCGGTGCGGCTGGGCCGCCGTTCCGTCGGCCTGTTCGAGCAGGCGGGCTACCGGATCGGCGAGAACCTCGCGCTCTCCCTGCTGGGCGTCGTGCTGCACACAGCCGGTGACCTCGCCGAGGCCGTCGAGGTGCAGCAACGCAGCGTCGATCAGCACCGCGAGGCCGGTGGCGACGACGAACTGCTGTCGATGCTGCTGATCCGGCTGGCGACGACGCTCGCGGCCGCGGGTCAGGTGATCGCCGCGATGGACCTGCTCGACGAGGCGGAGTCGCTGTTCCGCACACACTCCAACATCGCCGGAACCGCCCGTGTGCAGCACAACCGCGGGCTGGTGCTGATGGACGCTGGCCGGTTCGGCGAGGCACAGGAGCAACTGCTGGCGGCCCTCGACGAAGCGCGGCTGTCCGATCACCGGGTCGAGATCATGGCCCGGCTGGCCGAACTCGCCGACGCCGCCGGGGATGCGGCGCATGCCCGCGAGTACCGGGTGCGGGCGCTGGCGGAGTGCGACCGCTACGACACACCGGCGGTGCGCGTCACGGCGGCGAAACTGGTGGCCGCACTGGGATGAGCGGTCTGGGCCGTGTCATCGCCTCTTCGGCCAGGGGATCAGCAGCATGACGCCCGCTCCGGCGCACAGCAGCCCGATGGTCGTCCACAGCTGCTGCCCCGTCATGAAGCTGCCCTTGAGGTAGCCGAGGCCCTGCGCCGTCCACACCCCACCGAGCAGGAGCAGCACGACGCCGAGTCCGACCAACAGTTTTCTGCTCATGCGGGCGCAGCCTACCGGCGGCGTTCTCGCTGGTCGTCCGGCCAGCCGCGGAGTCTGTTCCGCGCATCGGGAAAAGTCCGGCGGAGTTTCCGTTATCGCCGGACGCCCCGGGCATCTCCTGGTCAGAGGCCCCCTGGACCGGCCGGTGAAGTGAACGCGGTCCGGAGTCCTCCGCTCCCTGTGCCAGTTCTGCCCGAAAGGACCTCCATGCCTCACGTCCTCAGTTCACGGTTGCGGCGGCGCGTGTGGATCGCCGCCCTCGCCGTGGCGGGCGTCGCGGCGTCCGCGGTGACCGCGAACGCGATGTTCTTCCACCCGCCCGCGCCGCCCCGGGCGAGCCAGACGTCCTCGCCCGCGGCCGCGGCGCCGGTGATCGCGGACACCACGACGCCACCGCCGGCCGGCACGACCACGCAGGCGGCCGAGACGACGAAGGCCGCCGTGGTCGCTCCGCCCAAGCCTCAGGAGCCGATCCCGCCGAACGCGGTGCGCGTCGCGGAGTTCGTCGCCGAGTGCCCGTTCACGCACCGGCTCCCGGACGACCCGATCGTCATGCCGAACCTCCCCGGCGCCTCGCACATGCACAGCTTCTTCGGCAACGCCTCCACCAACGCCCGTTCGGACGTCACGAGTCTGAGCAAGGCGACCAGCACGTGCAGCCCGAAGGTCGACCTGTCGTCGTACTGGGTGCCGACGCTGCTGGTCGACGGCCAGCCCGTCGAGCCGACCGGCACGACGTTCTACTACCTCGGCGAGGGGGTGCGCGACGACGTGACCGCGCGGATCCAGCCGCTGCCGTACGGACTGCGCATCGTCGCGGGCAACGCCAAGGCCACCGCTCCGGACAACACCACGATGTCGCGCTGGTCGTGCCTGCACGCCGGGCATGTCGGAGCGTCCAAGGACTTCGTGAACTGCCCGGCGGGCACGATGATCGAGTCCTACCTGGACTTCCCGCAGTGCTGGAACGGCAAGGACCTCGACTCCGCGGACCACAAGAGCCACATGTCCTACCCGGTCGCGGGCGACTGCCCGGCGACGCACCCCGTGCCCGTGCCGAAGCTGCGCCAGGTGCTGCGCTACCCCGCGAGCGGCGACCCGGCGCGCTTCAAGCTGTCGTCCGGTCCCGGGTTCACGATGCACGGCGACTTCTTCAACGTCTGGCCCGAAGCCGAGATGGCGCAGCGCGTGCGCGACTGCATCAACCGGATCGTCAAGTGCGGACCGGACGGCCGCCCATAGGGTCTGTATCGCAGTCTGGTCCGCGACAGCCGGGCCCGAGACGGCCCCTGGCGGCACGGCCGGACGACCCACATACAACACCGGTATGCGGGCCGTCCGGCCGCACCACCAGAAACCACCTCAAGCGCGACTCTCATCGAACCAGACTGCGATACAGACCCTGGCGAGCCCTCGTCCTCATCGCGGCCGTCCTGGTGGCGACGGGATGCGGAGCACCGGCCGGCGACTCCCCGCCGGCCGGTGCTCCGCCGGCCGGTCTCAGCGCCACGGACCTGGCGTTCATGGATCTGGTGATCCCCCAGAACGAGTCGACGCTCGCCGCACTCGATCTCACGGCGAGCCGGCCCGGCTCCGCGCTGCGCCCGGTGGCCGCTCAGCTGCAGGCCCTCTACCGGGCCGAACTGGCGCAGGTGCGGGAGCTGCTCGCCCAGACCGGCAGGCAGGAGAGCGACCAGCACGACGGGCACGACATGCCCGGCATGATCACGGCCGCCGAACTCGCTGCCGTCGGGTACGCCGAGGGCACCGCGTTCGACCAGCAGTTGACGGCGTTGCTGCGCACCCAGTTCGAGGAGGCGCGCACCGTCGCCCGCGCGGAGCTGTCGTCGGGCACGAGCAAGCCGATGGTGGAACTGAGCGCACGCATCGACAGCACGCGCGCGGAGTTCCTGACGCTTCTGGAAGACGCCTCGTGAGCGCGGTGCCGTCACCACCACTGATGACGGCACCCGCCCCCGCTCACTACGCCTGCTCGGCCTCGGTCGTCGCCGCGGGCTGACCGGCGGGCGCCTGGCGGTTCTCCAGCTTGATCCCGCACTTGCCGACCAGCGCGAGACCGGCGCCGATCGTCGTGGCCACCGGAGCGGCGAACGCCGCGACCAGCCCGAGAGCGACCGGCACCTCGAGCACCACGTCGTCCTTGCTGTCACGCACGACAACGCGACGGTTGATGCCCTCGCTGACCAGGCCACGCACGGCGTCGACCATCGAGTCGACGGCGTTGCGGGCGGACTCGGACGTGGATTCGCTCATGACTCTCCTAGAACCGCGGATCTTCCTGACGACTCCAGCCTGCCCGCGACCGGACGTCCTGCCATCAGGGTTTCCCCTGATCCCCACCTGATCTGCCCCTCGGAGGACCGGGTGGTCAGAGCTCCGTGTTGATGATGGCCTCCACGAGCACCTCTCCGTCCTCGGTCAGCGAGACTCCCCCGGCGTCGACGGAGACGAGGCCGCGCTCGGCCAGGGAGCCGAACTTCTCCCGCCACGGGCTGTCGTGCAGCGACCTGCAGTACCGGGCGCGGTGCAGGTCCGAGCGCACCGGTCGCAGGGTCGACAGCGCCATCTTGACCGCCCTCGCCTCCTGCGCTCCCGCGTCGAACCCGGTGGCGGAGCCGAGCGGTACGCGGCCCGCCTCGACGGCCTGGGCGTAGTTCTTCCAGTTCACGTCGGTGATCGCCTCGGAGGCGCGGCAGCTGGAACTGCCGCCCAGGCCGATCGCGACCTCGGCCTCCTGCTTGTCCTGGTCCACCATGATGGACTTCCACTTCTCCGGGCCGAGGCCGTCGCGGGCGAAGTACATCGTGGGGTGCTCGGTGTAGCCGGCGGCGCGCAGGCCGTCCGTCAGCACCTCGCGCATCCGGTACTGCTCCTGCAACGCAGGCCAGAAGTGCCCGTCGCGCACCAGCTTCTCGCGGTACTGCGGCAGCTGCCACGGCGCGGGCTGCTCCCCCGCCACTCCCGTCCTGGTCTCGGCGTAGGACTTCAGGTGCAGCTTGGTGCACACCACGGCGGTGACCTCGTTCTCCAGCACCACGTCGAGGTCTCGTTTGACGCTGTCGACGGTCTGGTCCAGCAGGCCGTACATCAGGTCGATGCTGACCCACTCGAAGCCGGCGGCCTGGGCGTTGCGCACGAAGTTGACGCACATCTGCGCGCTGTGCTCACGGCCGCACTCGCGCAGCACGTCGTCGTCGAACGACTGGACTCCGCTGGAGAGCTTGGTGCAGCCCAGCTCCCGCAGGGTCTCGAGCTTCGCCGGGGTGAACGTGCTCGGGTCGCCCTCGAAGCGGATCGTCGTCTCCTCGGTGAGCCCGAAGTTCTCGCGGTAGAAGCCGAGGAGCCGGCGGATGTCCTTCTCCGGCAACAACGACGGGGTGCCGCCGAAGACGTTGAACTCGCCGACGGGCGCGTTCGCGAGCTCCGGCACCCGTTGCAGCCAGATCTCGGCCTCCCTGATGTTCCAGTCCACCCACTGCGACAGCTTCTCCTCGTTGCGGCCGCCTTTGACGAGCACGACCGGGTACTGGCAGAAGCGGCACTTGTAGGCGCACGTGGGGATGTAGGACCAGAGGTGGATCGGTGCCGTGCCGGTGAGCTGGTCGCTCAGGTCGGCGAGGAAGTCGTCGACGCCGTAGCCGGGAACGTTGCCGGGGAACACGTGTGCGCCGAACGGGTCTTCGGTGACGTAGTCGAGCAGGTGCGCGTTGGCGGGGTCCTGCAGCGCCGCCCACACCCTGGGCTCGGAGCCGGTCAGAACACGGTTCATCAGAACACGCCTCCATTGCCGAAGTAGTTGTGCGCCTCCCCCGACTCGCGGTCCTCGCAGTAGTACTTCACGAACTCCGCGAACCGGTCCTCCGGCACCGCGTCGAAGCACTCCGGCAGCGGCGGCGGGTAGCCGATGTCCTCGCCGGCCGCAGCGCGCAGCCGGGCGAAGATCTCGTCCCGGAACTCGAGGTAGAGCCGGTAGGACGGCGTCTTGTACGAGTGGATGGGGAGGAAGTCGACGACGCTCGTCTCGGCCTTGATCTCCGCGATGCGCGTGGCGAGCCTGGCGGCCAGTTCCTCGCCGAAGAACGCGATCACGGCGTCCTCGTCCAGGAAGGACGGCGTCAGCAGGACGGGCAGGACGGTGTTCTTCGGGGTGAAGTCCTTGATCGAGAACTCCCAGGCCTGCAAGGCCTCGGCTTCGGTGAGGTCGGTGGTCTTCGGCGGCGCCTCCGGCCGGATGTCCCGCATGACGATGATGCCGTCGCTGCCGTACGCGCGGCCGGAGATGACCTCGTCGATGGCGTGGTCGACGCGCCGCGGGTTGATCTCGACCCGAGACTTCGGGGCGTAGGCGATGTCGTGACCGGAGCCCGCGACCTTGATGCCGAAGTCCCAGTCGTCGGACAGGTGGTTGACGAACTTCCCGTGCTGCAGCTGGTAGAAGATCTCGATGCCGCCGACGTCCTCGTAGGCCTCGCGCTCGACCGCGAAGCCCTTGCCGTCGGGAAACCCGCCGAACAACGAGAACGTCACCGCGCGGCACCGCAACGTGCGCTGGATGGCGTCCCAGAGCCGTGGCCTGCCGACGAAGTGCTCGGCGTTGTAGTAGTAGTCGCACACCCCGATCGCGGCCTTGTCCTTGTCCATCACCGCGAGCAGTTCGACGAGCCAGCGGCGGTCGACCCGGCAGTCCGCGTCGGCCGACACGAGGTAGAAGCGCACGCCGGGGTCCTTGCGGTTGCGACTGCGGCGCGCCGCGAACTCCATGCCGGCACTGCGCGCACAGGCCACGCCCTGCTCGCGTTCGCTGATCACGTGGATCTCGACCGGCGAGGTCCCGGCGAACCGGCGGGCGATCTCGACCGTGTCGTCCGTGGAGTTGTTGTCCACCAGCACGATCTCGTAGGTGGCGGGGTCGATGTCCTCCTGGTCGCGCAGAGACCGCAGCACGGTCTCGATGTTCGCGGCTTCGTCGAACACCGGCAGCACCACGCTGAGCCGGACCTGCGGCCCCATCGCGGGCGGGAACAACGTGCTCACCAGATCGGTCGCGGCCTCGCGGGTGTGCGTGCCGAGCTTGCTGTTGTGCGCCACCACTTCCGCCCGCCTCTCCGCGTTCGTCATGAGTTCGTGGACCTGCCGGGCGAACTCCGGGGTCGGCAGGTCGTGCTCCAGGATGTCGAGCACCGGCGCCTCGTAGCCCGCGTACACCGTGTCGTACAGGGCGTAGCGGCTCGCGATGTACGGCACACCGGCCGCGATCGCCTCGCCGACGGGGTTGCCGAAGCTCTCGTAGTCGTACGACGTCAGGAACGACACGACATCGGCGTGCGCAAGCAGGTCGCGCACCGAGAACCCCGGACCCGCCGACTCGCACGGTTCCAGGACGCCGCCGAAGACGACCGGCACCCGAAGCTCTTCCGCAAGCTCACGGAGCTTCCTGGTCTCGGCCGGGTCCTCCTCGGTGTCGCCGGCGACGAACAGGCAGGTGCCCGGCAGCCGGGCCACCAGGTGCAGGTCGCGGTCGATGCGCTTCTGCGGGATGATCCTCGTGAACCTGGCGATGATCTTCGTGCCCGGTGCGATGCCGTGGTGCTGGAGGAAGTCGGGCCTGCCGGGGCGGTCCGGCTCGGTGAAGGTGTTCGGCAGCAGGTCGAGGTTGCGCAGCTGCGGCATCCACTCCAGCGTGCGCCGTCTCGCCTCGTCGTGCAGCGCGAAGTAGTGGATGTGCGGCGAGTTGACCATCGGAGGCGTTGCGGGATAGGGGAAGCTGCCGTACTTGGCCGGCTCGCTCTGCCACATCAGGTCGTGGTCGCGCCACAGCACGTAGCGGCCGAGGTCGTGCGCGGCGCCATATCGGGCGATCGCCCGGTAGAGCGCTTTCGTGTAGGCGACGTTCTCCGGCAGTGTGCCGTTCTCGACCATGACGAGCGCGACCTCGCGGTCTTCCCAGGTGCGCACGATCGCATCGGCGAGAGCCTCGGTGACGCGATCCGTGTCCGGCACCTCGTCGCGGCGCACGGATTCCAACGTCGCCGCCACGAATTCGCTGTCGTATCCGGCGATGTGCGCAATGCCGTCGACGCGGTCGAGTTCCACCCAGTCCGGCACGCGTTCGTGCCGGTAATCCTGGAAAAAACGGCCTTTGTCGGCCTTGATGTCGTAACCGAGGTCGAGATGAACGCGATAGCCCTGGTCAGCGAAGGATCTGGCGGACTTGAGAAACTCGACCACCACGCCGGACATGGCCGTGGCATCGAACGAGACACCCCAAAGAGCCGGCATAGGCTGCTCCGTTTCGAGTGATTCACTCTCACCCGAACCTAGCATGAAAGCGCTCTCCCGCCAGATCGCGTCTCAATCGGTCTCAGCACTGTCCATTGAGGACTTCCTTGTCGATCGGCACCGTCGAAGGCGGCCGGTCGACGCGCGTCCCCGCCGTCGCGAGATCGGTGAATCCGGCACTGACCAGCGCATCCGTCTGGCACAATCCGCGACTCAGCGCCGCGGCGAGCAGCGCCGAACGACCAGGGGGACTCCCGCCATGCACGCACGAACACGAAGAGCCGCGATCGGCCTCCTGCTGACGGCGGGCCTGATCGCGTCGGCCTCCACCTCGGCGGCCGCCCAGCCCACCGGCATCAGCGTCGGGGACAACCCGATCGCGATCGAGATCAGCCCCGACGGAACCCGCGCGTACGTCAGCAACGCGGCCGATCGCACGGTGTCGGTCATCAGCACCGCGAGCCGGACGGTCACCGCCACCGTCAACGTCGGCACACAGCCGGAGGGCATCGCCTTCAGCCCGGACAGCCGCACCGCCTACGTCACGAACGCCGGCGACCACAACACCGACTGGGGCTCGGTCTCGGTGATCGACACCGCGACCAGCACGGTCACCAGGACCGTGTCGGTCGATCCGCTGAAGGCTCCGAAGGCCATCGCCGTGGCGCCGGACGGCAGCAAGGCGTACGCCGTCGGGTCCAACCACCTGGCGGTGATCAACACGGCCACCGGTGTCTCCCACCCGGTCTACGTCGGCGGCAACGCGACGGACGTGCAGATCACCCCGGACGGTTCCCGCCTCTACGTCGCGGACTTCTACAACAGTCGCGTCGTGGTGGTGAGCACCGCGACCGAGAGCGTGATCGCCACCGTGCCGCTGCCCACCGCGCCCAACCACATCGCCATCACGCCGAACGGCACGCGCGCGTACGTCACCAGCTACTCGAGCAACAAGGTCTACCTGATCACCACCGCGGACAACCAGATCGGCGCCACCGTGGACGTGCCAGGAGGCCCTCTGGGCGTGGCCGCCGCACCGAACGGCGGCCAGATCTACCTCACCGGGCACCAGGCGCACACCCTCATGACGTTGAGCGTGAACACCAACACGATCATCCAGACCAGGCCGGGCGGCTGGTACCCGCGATCCGTGGCCATCACGCCGAACGGCTTCGAGGCCTACGCGCTGCAGGCCTACTACGTCTCGGTCACCGACATCTCCAGCGTGAACGAGCCCGGTCCCGACCGGCTGGTACGCGGCGAGAGCCTCACCGCGTACCAGTCCAGGACCTCGCCGGACGGCAAGTACCGGCTGCTCATGCAGGCCGACGGCAACCTGGTGCTCTACGTCGCGGCGACCAACCAGGCGTTGTGGGCCACCCACACCCACGGCTCAGGCGCCACCCGCGTCACGTTGCAGCACGACGGCAACCTCGTCCTGTACGCCCCGAACAACGTGCCGAAGTGGAGCACCCACACCTGGAACACGGCGGCCGACCGCCTGCTCGTGCAGAACGACTCCGGCCTCGCGCTCTACGGCCCCGGCGGCACCCGCTTCTGGACGCGCTAGCGGCTATTTCGTCGATCCGGCCAGCACGCCCTGCACGAAGTACTTCTGGAACACCAGGAACACGCCGAGCGGCACGACCATCGACAGGAACGCGCCCGTCGAGAGCATGTCGATGTTCGTGCCGAACTGGCGCAGCTGGGCCCGTAGCGCCACCGTGATCGGCGCCGAGTCCTGGTCCGCGAACACCAGGGCCACCAGGAGGTCGTTCCACACCCAGAGGAACTGGAAGATCGTCAGGGAGGCGATCGCCGGCTTGGCCACCGGCAGGATCACCCGCTTGAAGATCACCCACTCCGTCGCGCCGTCCATCCGCGCGGCCTCGATGAGGTCGCGCGGGATGCCGGTGAAGAAGTTGCGCAGCAGGAAGATGGCGAACGGCAGCCCGAACGCGACGTGGAACAGCACCACGCCGGTGATCGTGCCGAACAGCCCCAGCGCGCCGAACAGCTTCGCCACCGGGATCAGCGCGACCTGGATCGGCATGACCAGCAACCCGACGACGACCACGGTCAGCGTCTCGCGGCCGGGGAACTCGATCCACGCCAGGGCGTACGAGGCCAGCGACGCCATCACGACGACCAGCACCGTGGCGGGGACGGCGATGTAGAAGGTGTTCAGGAACGACTGCCACACCGCCTGGTTCGCGACGAGATCGGCGTAGTTGGCCAGCGTCAGCTCGGCGGGCTTGGTGAACACCGTCCACCAGCCGTTCGCGGTGTTGGCCGACTCGTCGCGCAACGACGCGATCAGCAGGCCGAACACCGGCACCAGCCAGAACACCGCCACCAGGGCGAGCACGACCTGCACGAAACCGTTGCCGAGCCGGGCGACGAGCCGCGTCAGCACACTCCGCTTCGGCGCGCCGGACACCGGCACGTCGATGCGGACCTCTTCGGCCACCAGGGTCATGACCGCTCCCGTCGGAATCGGCGGATGTTGAACAGCATCGCCGGGGCCACCAGCAGGAACAGGATCACCGCGAGCGCGCTGCCCGCCCCCTGGTCGCCGCCCGTGCCGAAGGACACCTGCCACATCTGCAGGGCCAGCACGTTGGCCTCGGACTGCACCGAGCCCGGCGCGATGACGAACACCAGCTCGAAGATCTTCAGCACGTTGATCACGAGCGTCACGAACACCACCAGCAGCACCGGCGAGAGCAGCGGGATGGTGACGCGCTTGAACACCTGCCACTCGGTCGCGCCGTCGACCCGCGCGGCCTCCAGCGCGTCCCGCGGGATCGCCGAGAGGCCCGCCGCGATGAACGTGATCGCGAACCCGGTCATGATCCAGATCCAGGACGAGATGATCACCGGGGTGATCAGCGACGCCCCGAGCCAGGTGAGGCCGCGGAACGGCAGCGTGAAGTTCTCCGCGGGCAGCCGCACGGTCACGTCGCCCGCACCGAGGTCGGGGAACGTGAACCTGCCGTCGTCCCCGGTCGTCGTGCGGGCGACGACCTGGCCGTCCCGCACGGCCTCCACCGCGACGCCGGGCAGGCCGCGCTCGGTCGGGTCGACCGCGCCGGCCCTGCCGCCGACCGACACGTCGAGCCACAGCACACCGCGCAGCTCACCGGTGCCCGCGGTCGGCGGCGAGGCCGGAAGCGCCTGCGGGGGCACGTCCTGCCGCGAGTACCCGATGAGCGGCAACGAGATCGTGTCACCCGCCTTTGCCGGCCGGATCGAGGCGAAACCCGCTTCCGTTGCGGCATAACCGTCACGCGGCCGCGCGCCGGGATACTGCGACGCAGGGCTGAACATGTCGTGCACACCGACGACGACCGCGTTCACGACGCCCTGGTTCGGCGCCTCGTCGTACACGAGCCGGAAGATGATGCCCGAGGCGAACAACGAGATCGCCATCGGCATGAACAGCACCAGCCGGAACGCGGTCGCCCACCTGATGCGCTCGGTCAGCACCGCGAGGACCAGGCCGATGCCGGTGACGGCCGCCGGGGCGACCACCACCCAGATCACGTTGTTGCGGAACGCGGTCAGCGTCCGCGTGTCGGTGAAGGTGTCGACGTAGTTGCGCAGGCCGACGAACTCGTCCCCGCTCGCGTCGAAGAAGCTGCGGATCAGCGAGAACACCAGCGGGTAGAGCACCAGCGCCGCGAGCAGCACCAGCGCGGGGAGCAGGAACGGGATCGCCTGCCGGGGCGAGCGCCCCGGCGCGGCGTCCACGTTCACCCGAAGCCTCACCATCTGCAGTCCTCCGGAATGATCCCGGCCTTCGAGCCGGAAAGGAATCGAGCTCCTGCCCGGCGCGGCGCGGGCCCTGTCACAACCGCCGACACGGCATGGCTCGCGCAATCCGGCCCAACGAGGCAAAACCAGGACTTGGTAGTTTGGGCGCAATGGACGAGCAGGTGAAGCGGGCCTTCCGGTATCGCTTCTATCCCACCGAAGCGCAGGCCGCAGAGCTGTCGCGAACGTTCGGTTGTGTCCGCAAGGTCTACAACCTTGCACTGCAGGCCCGTGCTGAGGCGTGGACGCAACGTGGCGAACGGATCGGCTACGACGCGACTTCGGCCTTTCTGACCGCATGGAAACGCACCGAAGAACTGGCGTTTCTGCGCGAGGTGTCGGCGGTACCGCTGCAACAGACGCTGCGCCATCTGCAGGCCGCGTTCACCAACTTCTTCGCCAAGCGTGCCGGACATCCGCGGTTCAAGTCTCTGAAGAAGTCGCGTGCCAGCGCGGAGTACACACGCTCGGCGTTCCGATGGCGTGATGGAATGCTCACGCTGGCGAAGATGGCTGAGCCGTTGGACATACGATGGTCGCGGCCCTTGCCCAAAGGAGCGGCGCCCTCGACGGTGACGGTGTCGCGAGACCCAGCCGGGCGCTGGTTCGTGTGCCTGCTGTGCGAGGACGCTGGCGTGACATCCTTGCCCGCCACCAATGCGGTCGTGGGCATCGATCTCGGTCTTGATCACTTGCTGGTTCTCTCGACCGGCGAGAAGATCAGCAATCCACGGCACGAACGCCGCGACCGAACCGTGCTCACCAAGGCACAGCGGGCTTTGTACCGCAAACAAAAAGGCAGCAGCAACCGAGACAAGGCCCGCATCAAGGTCGCCCGCGTGCATGCAAGGATCGCCGACCGGCGCATGGACCACCTGCACAAGATCAGCACTCGGCTCGTGCGTGAGAACCAAACGCTCGTGATTGAGGATCTGGCAGTGTCGAACATGCTCAAACACCACCGCCTCGCCCGCACCATCAGTGACGCGGGCTGGCGGCAGTTCCGGCAACTGCTGGAGTACAAAGCAGGTTGGTACGGACGAGAAGTGATCACCGTGAATCGTTGGTTCCCGTCTTCCAAGCTGTGCTCGGTTTGCGGTGCACAGGCGGCGAAGATGCCTCTGCACATGCGTACCTGGACCTGTGGCTGCGGGACGACCCATGACCGGGACGTGAACGCAGCACGCAACATTCTGGCCGCTGGGCTGGCGGCGACAGTCTGTGGAGCTGACGTAAGACCTCAACGGAACACTCCGGGCGGGCTGTCGGTGATGAAGCAGAAACCCTGCGACGCGAGCCGTGGGACTCCCCCTCGTTGATGAGGGAGAGCAAGTCAATTGCCGTAGGCCTTCGCCGCGTTGGCTTCCAGCCGTTGCATGATCCCGTCGACGTTCTTCGGGTCGGCCAGGAAGTCCTGCAGGTCCTTCCACTCCCCCGCGCCCTTCGTGCCACCGAACGCGGCCGGCGCGAGGTCGGACATGTCGAACCGGACGTTGTCGCCCGCGTCGACGATCCGCTTGGCGAGCTCCTGGGTCACGGCGTCGGGGTACGCGGACTCCGGGATGTCCTTGTTGGGCGACAGGAACCCGCCCAGCTCGGCCCAGACCTTGCCGGACTCGGGCGAGGCCAGGAACTTCATCAGCTCGGTGGTCGCCTTGTCGTCCTTGAACTGCACGGCCATGTCACCACCGGCGACCACGGCGTCCTTGCTGCCCGCGACCGACGGAAACGGGAAGAACTTCGCGTCCTCGCCGACCTTCGCCTTGGTGTTCGTGGTGATGATGCTGGCGACGAAGTCCGCCTCGAACACCATCGCGGCCGTGGAGGGCTCGCCGAAGACGTTGGTCACGGACTTCGGGAACTCGGTCTGCAGCGCGCCGCCCGCGATCAGCGTCGGGTCGCCCCAGAGCTTCGCCAGTTCCTCCAACGCCTTGCGCACGGTCGGGTCGGTCCACGGGATCTCGTGCTTCGCGAGCTTGTCGTAGTTGTCCGGGCCCGCGGTGCGCAGGTAGACGTTCTCGAACCAGTCGGTGAGCGTCCAGCCGTCCGCACCGCCGACCGACACCGCGGCGAGCCCGGTCTCGGAGATCGCCTTGCTGGTCTTGATCAGGTCGTCCCACGTCGCCGGCGGCGTGGCACCGACCTGTTGGAAGGCCTTCTCGCTGTACCAGAACGCGGACTTGTTGGCGGTCTTGAAGGTGAAGCCGTAGAGCTTGCCGTCGACGCTGCCGAGCTTCTTCCACACCGCCGCGTTGTGGTCGGTGACGGCCTTCTCGACGTCGGCGTTCACCGGCTTCAGCGCGCCCGCCTCGGCGAACTGCGCGACGAGGCCCGGCTGGGCGATCAGGGCGACGTTCGGTGGTGTGCCGCCCGAGATTCTGGTCTGCACCACCGTCGGCAGCTCGTCACCGGCGGGTGTGTACTTGACCTCGGCACCCGTCTTGTCGGTGAAGACCTTCAGCACCTGCTCGAAGCTCTTCTGCTCGTCGCCGGTCCAGGGGCCGACGACCTCGACGGTCTGGCCCTTGAGGTCCTCGGTGGTCCCGGTTCCCGCCGCACCGCCGGAGCACGCGGCGGCGGTGAGCGCGAGCAACGCGATCCATTGCTTCCTCATTGAAGCTCCTACTTCCAGATCGAGGACCCGGTGGCCGGGTCGAAGAAGTGCAGCCGGGAGGTGTCCACCCAGGCGGCGACGGGTTGTCCTTCGTAGATGCGCGTGCGCGGGCTGAACCGTCCGACGAGGACGGTCCCCTTGCTCGCCCTGGGCAGGTCGTCGGTGCCGGCGTCCTTCGCCAGCTCCCTGGTGTCGTCGGTGACGACCGGCGGGACGTCGACCGGGAAGTGCACGAGGACGTCCGAGCCCATGGCCTCGACCAGGTCTGCGACGGAGTGCAGGATCTCGCCTTCGCGGGCGTCGGCCAGAGCCGTGTCCTCCATGTCCTCCGGGCGGATGCCGACCACGACGTCGTGGCCGACGTACTGCTTGAGCGCGGGCCTTTGCTGCAGGACGGACTCCGGCAGCAGCAGCGCGTCGGAGCCCAGCGAGACCCAGAAGCGGCCGTCGGGGTCCTCGTCGAGCTTCGCGGACACGAGGTTCATGCCCGGCGAGCCGATGAACCCGGCGACGAACAGGTTGACCGGCCGGTCGTAGAGCTCCTGCGGCGGTCCGACCTGCTGCAGCACGCCGCGGCGCATCACGGCCACGCGGTCGCCCAGCGTCATGGCCTCGGTCTGGTCGTGCGTGACGTACACGGTCGTCACGCCGATCTCGCGCTGGATCCGCGCGATCTGCGCCCGCATCTGCACGCGCAGCTTGGCGTCCAGATTGGACAGCGGCTCGTCCATCAGGAACGCCTGCGGTGCCCGCACGATCGCCCGGCCCATCGCGACGCGCTGGCGTTGCCCGCCGGAGAGGTTGCGGGGCTTGCGGTCGAGGTGCTCGGTCAGTTCGAGGACCTCGGCGACCTCGCGGACCCGGTGGTCGATCTCCTTCTTCGGGAGCTTGCGCAGCGTGAGGCCGAACGCGATGTTGTCGTAGACGTTCAGGTGCGGGTAGAGCGCGTACGACTGGAACACCATCGCCACGTCGCGGTCACGTGACGGCACGTCGTTGACGACGTTCTCACCGATGTGGATCGTGCCCTCGGTGATCTGTTCGAGCCCGGCGATCATCCGCAGCGCCGTCGTCTTGCCGCAGCCCGACGGGCCCACGAGCACCAGGAACTCGCCGTCGCGGATCTCCAGGTTGAGGTCGGTGACCGCACGGGTGCCGTCACCGTAGGCCTTGCCCAGCCCCGTCAGAACGACTTCTGCCACGCCAACTCCCTGGTTCGGTGTGGTGCAGACCGTAGGCCCGCCATCCCTA
>NZ_JAXAVV010000038.1:0-60217 GCF_033949925.1 Lentzea kristufekii | reverse complement strand
GTTTTGCCCGCCCCTTTCTCACCCAGGACGACCAGTCGGCCCCGGTCGAGCCGTCGGTAGAGTTCGTGTAGTTGCGGAAGCCCGCCGCTGCGCACCAGGCGCGGTCGGCGTCCGACGGCTGGAATGCGTTGTGGCCCGGCGCCCGCAGACACCGGGGCCGACACGTCCTCGGCCGACGGGGCGTTCGGCACGGAGGTCGTCCACTGCCAGGCGACACGCAGCGCGACCGATACCGTGATGCCTCGGGAAAACGCCTCCTTGCGCCAAAACGCCTGGGACTGGCGAGCGAGTTCTGCCACTGCCGAATCGAGTTGGTCGTCTGTGGCACGTCCCCCTCGACTACGCAGTTTGGCCCACACCTGCCCGACACCTCCGATCGTGATCGCGAGCGGCGCGAGCAGGCCGCTCACCACGTTGGCCGCGTCCACCTGCTTGGCATTGGCAAGCACATAGGAAGCACCGACCACCGGTAGCGCGAACAGCAGGACAAGGGCGACAACGGCGATGATCTTCTGTCCGCTCTCACGCACTTGGGCAGTATGGACCCGCCTGAGGGCCAGCTGCCAGCAATTGCCGGGCGTCGAGCGCCCAAGGTGAGGGCGTTCCGTCATCGCAGGTTCCGCGGGAGCACGGCAGCGGCGTAGGTACCCGCCGCGTGCCGCCGTTCGATCACCCCTGCTGATCGGGACCGCGTGCTGAGGGCAGACCACCCGGACATGTTGACTTCGCGGAGCAATCTGGCAGCCGCTGACACCTCGATAAAGCGCGAGCTGAAGCTGCCACGCGCGGTCATTGTGAAACGGTCAGCGGTAGCCGCCGAACCTCCGCTCATCGGCATGAGCGCACATCAGTCGGCACACGACCTGTACCAGAGAGGCGAAATGAGTCAGGTGAACTGCGCCTTTTCGCCACGTGCGACCCGAGTCGCACGTGGGCCAGGCCTGCCGCAGTTCCGGTCGTGTCAGAAGGTGGGGCAGTATTCGCCCGGCGGGCAGTTGTCCAAGAACGACGCGACCCAGGTCAACAGCTCCACCGCGAACGGCCCGAAGAACAGCAGTGCGACGAGGACCAGCGCGTAGATCGGGATCATCAGAACGGCCGTGAGGACGAACTCCGGGGGCCAAGGGCCCGACCGGAACCCCCTGGTCCGCAGGGCGATGCCGCCCACGAGCACGGCAAGGCCGACGAAGGTCCAGGCCAGTGCGGGTGCGAGCGTGACCGATGCCCAGGCCAGAGCGGTGTACGCCCAACCGAATTCGAGGTGTTCGGAGAGCCAGGACCCGTTCAGCCTCGCGCCGCAGCCGGCCAGGAGGCCGAACACCCCGGCGGTGATCATCGACAGGATCAGGGCGGATCGGCCCTCGGAAGGCCATTCGGTGGCGCGGGTGGGTGGTGTCTGAGCCATGGGACACCTCGCAGTGGATGCTCCGTTTCAGAGTATGTCTATACTCCGAAACGGAGTACCCGGCAAGGCGGAGGAGGCGTGTTTGCCTGGCAGGACCAAGAAACTCACCTCGGTGTCCTACGGCATCCTGGGTCTGCTCGGGCTGCGTCCGCACACGCCCTACGAGCTGGCGCAGCAGTTCAGGCGCAGCGGCACGTTCTGGGCGACGGCCGAGAGCGTGGTCTACAACGAGCCCAAGGCGCTGGTGGCCCACGGCCTGGCCTCAGCGGCCGCCGAGGCCAGCGGCGGGCGCCGCCGCACCCGTTATTCGATCACCCCGGCCGGGCGTGCGGAGCTGCGCCGCTGGCTGTCCGACCCCGCCGCCGAACCGCAGTTCCAGTTCGACGCGATGATGAAGATCCTGTTCTCCGACCTCGGCGACAAGGACGACCTGCTCGGCGCCATCGAGGCGATGCGCGCCTGGGCCGATCGGACCCAGGCCGGCGCGGCCATGATCACGCACGACCACACGACCGGCGACGAGCCCTACCCCGGCCGGGCGCACATCGTCGGCCTGACCCAGGCGTACCGGGTCGGGCTGGCGCAGATGACCCGGCAGTGGGCGGACTGGGCCGAACAGCAGGTCCGGTGCTGGCCCGACACCCACAGCGGCCCGGACCCCACCGGCCTGCTGACCCGGCTGGGCGCCGGCCGGACCCCCTGGTAGCCCGGCGGACCTCACGTCCCGCCGTGCGGCCGACTGCCGTGAACACCATCGTCACGCCTCAAGCCCTCGGGGGATGCGGACGGTGCGGGGCGACTGGGCGGTCACGGTGCCGCCGTGGGCCTCGACGAGGTGCCGCACGATCGGCAGGCCCAGCCCACCGCCGCCGGTGTGCCGCGTCCGCGATCGGTCTGCCCGCCAGAAGCGGTCGAAGACGTGCGGCAGGTCGCCGGGAGCGATGCCGGGACCCGTGTCGCTCACCGTGATCACCGCTTCGCTGTCGTCGGCGAACGCGTGCACGGCCACCTCGCCGGTGGTCGGCGTGTCCCGCAGCACGTTCGACGAGGCCTTGCGCAACACGCTGCGCAACTGGTCCGACGCGGACGCCCTGGCCGCAAACCCGTTGGCCCACAGCACCCTTGTGCCACCTGACACCGACGACCGGGCCACCGCGCTGCGCCGGCACCTGGAAACCCTGCGCGCCGAACGGCAGGGCGCCAAGGCACATGCGGCCCTGACCGTCACCTACCTGGTGGGCAACGTGACGCAGGAGGCGGTGGCCCGGCGGCGGCCCGTCCCCCTCAGCAGCTATCGAGCTTTCGGTAGATCAGGCGGATGTTCTGCGGGCCGGCCGAGGCACGACGGCGTTCGAGGAGCTCGTCCAGCAGAGCGACGACCGGGCGGCGGCGATGCCGGGTGAACACGGGACGCCAGAGGAACAGGACGAGTTCTCCGCCTGGCCGGAGTACCCGGTGTGCCTCGCGAATGGCGGCCAGCGGGTCGGGCATCTCCTCGAGGCTGTAACCGTAGAACAGGGTGTCGGCCTGGTCGTCTGCCAACGGAAGCTTGCAGCCGTCACCGGCCAGAAAGGACGTTCCCGCACCGGGCACGCCGTCCAGTCGCTGCTGCAGTGATCGCATGGCCGACGGTGACGGGTCGAGGGCGATCAGAGTGTTCTCGTTGCCCAGGTGGGTTTTGAGTGCCGTGGTGTAGAAGCCGCCTCCGCTACCGACTTCGAGGCAGACCGTGCCGGGGCGCCGGTTGATCACGCGCAGGTCGTGGCGGGGCAGGTCCCATCCGAGGATCATGCGCAGGACCGGGCTGCTGATCAACCGGTACAGGCGGTCGGGCGTGCGCCAGCCGCCGCTGACACCCGGCTGCGCCGGACGTGTCGTGCTGGTCTTGAGATCAAGCTCGGTCATCGTTGTGTGATTCCTTCGTTGTGGGCAGCGCACGTGCCGCGGCGACAGTGGCGAGGACGAACAGGACGGCACCGACCACCAGCGCGGCTCGCAGGCCGGTCACGAACGCGGCACGGGCCAGTTCGAGCAGCTGAGAGCCCGCTCCGGGCGGTAGTTCGGCGGCAGCGGCTGTCGCCTCGGTGAGGCCGTCGCGCGCTTGTGCCGCCGCGCCGGGAAGACTGGCCGAGTAGATCAGGGCGGCGACGCTGCCCAGGATCGTGACACCGAGCCCGGCGCCGAGCTCGTAGGCGGTCTCCTCCACAGCGGCCGCCGCGCCCGCCTGTTCGGCCGGTGCGGCGGCCAGCAAGGCGTCGGAGGCGGCGGTGAGCGAGATCGAGACACCGAACCCGGTCGCCGCCAGCACCGGCCCGAGCAGCCACAGGTTCTCGGTCACCGTCAGACCTGCGGCGGCGACCGACAGGGCCACCGCACTGACAGCGAACCCGGCGACCGTCAGCCGTCGATTCCCGAACCGCTGCAACAACGGCCCGGCGACGACGCTGCCGATGACCGCCGACGCCATGACGAACATCAGTCGCAACGCGGCGGGCATGGGCTGCAGCGCGAGCACGAGCTGGAGGTACTGGGCGAACAGCAGGCCCAGGCCGACCAACGAGGTCATGACCAGCAGGACGCTGCTGACCGCGACGCTGAACGCGCGGTCGCGGAACAGCGTCACGTCGAGCAGCGGGACAGGCAGTCTTCGTTGCCGCCGGACGAACGCCACGAGCAACAGGCACCCGAGCAGCCCGGCAACCGGACCGAGCACGTACATCGTCCCGCCGTGCGGGGTCTGCTTGACCGCGAAGGCAATGCCGATGACGCCCAGCCCGGCCAGCACCGCGCTGAACACGTCCCACGGCCCGTCCGGCGGGTCCGCGGACTCCGGGATCAGCCAGTAGGTCAACGGAATCGCCACGACCATCACCGGCACGTTGATCAGGAACGCGGCGTGCCAGGAGAACGCCTCCACCAGGAACCCACCGAGCAGCGGCCCGAGCACCGCCCCCGAACCGGCCACTCCACTCCAGATGCCGATGGCCGTCTGGCGTTCGGCACGGTCGGGAAACGCCTGGCGCAACAGCGACAGCGTGGCCGGCATGATCATCGCGCCACCGACACCGAGCACGGCCCGCGCGGCGATCAGCACCGCAACGTCGGGCGCCCACGCGCAGGCGAGTGAGGCCAGCCCGAACACGACGTACCCGAGCACCAGAATCCGTCGCCGGCCGTAACGATCGCCCAACGTGCCGAAGGCGAGCAGCAGGGGTGCCGCGACCAGCGAATAGACCGCGATGATCCACAGTTGGCTGGTGGCGGTGGGCCGCAGGTCCTCCGACAAGGCGGGCAAGGCCATGTGCAGCACGGTGGCGTCCACGGACACCAGCAGCAGACTGGCGCACAAGATCGCCAGCACGAGCCAGCGCCTGCCCACCAGCACTCGGGGAGGAACGGTCACAACCAGTTGGCCTTACGCAGGTGGCGATGCACGGTTCTACTCTGGCCAATTCCGGTCCGTGGCACGTCATCTTTCAGGCGCTCGTGAATCATCCTGTGGTAGTAGAAGCGCAGGTCCGGCTGGCCAGGCCCACGTTAGCCGACAGCCGCTTGACCTCCACCGGTTTCCTGTCTTCTCACGGGGAGTTCCAGGACGCCACGCTCGACCTCGGCACGTCCGACGACGGACCCGCGCCGGCGGCCGACCGGCCTGAGCGCCGTTCTAACAGTCGTCTCAGGTCCGCTCGGTAGGAAGTAGACATCGCCGGGCGACGCGGTCTCGGACTCGCCGGCATGGCCGAACGTGCCGCGCTACGGCGGCATGGTCGGCGCCGGCCCCGCACCGACGGCGGCTGGATCGCCCACGTGACCCTGAAAGGCAGCCGTTCATGATCTCTGTGCTCGTGGTGGACGCCCAGCCGCTGCAGCGCTTCGGGTTTCGCATGCTGCTGGAGAGCACTCCCGACACCGAGATCGTCGGCGAGGCCGAGAACGGCGCCGAGGCCGTTCGGTGGGCCACCGAGCTGCACCCCGACGTGGTGCTGATGGACATCCGCGTGCCGGGCGCCGACGGGATCGAGGCCACCCGTCGCATCGTCGCCGCCAGTGGGCGTTCGCGAATCCTCGTGCTGACGACGTTCGACGTGGACCGGTACGCGTTCGCCGTGCTGCGGGCCGGGGCGAGTGGGTTCCTGCTCAAGGACACCCGCCCGGAGGAGCTGCTCGCCGGCATCCGGGCCGTCGCCGCCGGGGACGCGGTGATCGCGCCGGCGCTGACCCGGCGGCTGCTCGACGCGTTCGCTGACCAGCTCGACGACGACCTCGGCGGGCCCGTGCGGGAGGATCCCCGGCTGGACTCCCTGACCGGGCGCGAGCGCGAGATCCTCGTCGCCATCGGCCACGGCCTCACCAACGGCGAGATCGCGCAACGGTTCACGTTGTCGGAGTCGACGGTGAAGACCCACGTCGGGCGTGTCCTCGCCAAGATCGGCGCGCGGGACCGGATCCAGGCCGTCATCCTCGCCTACGACATGAGACTCACCCGGCCGATCTAGCGCTTCATCCCGCGCGTCCGCCGGAGCTCCGAAGATCAGGCGAGCACGACCTGGCCGTCAACGACCTTGATCGGGATCTTGATCAGCGGCGTGGGTGCCGGCCCTCCGGTCACCTGTCCGTTCTCGTCGTAGGTGGCGCCGTGGCAAGGGCACCGGAATCCAGGGCCGACGTAGGAGACCGGGCAGCCCTGATGACTGCAGGTGGCGTTGAACGCCAGGAAGGTGTCCGGCGCCGGGCGCAGGAGATGGGCGGGCATCCCGTTCGGCGTCGTGAAGCTCTTCGACGAGCCGACGGCGATGTCGTCGACCGCGGCGATCACCGGGCCGTGGCTCACCGAGTCCGCAGGCGAGCCGGCAGGGCGCCGGGCGAGTGCCAGCACGCTGCCCGCGGTGACTGAGGCAGCGGTCGCCGCCCCCGCGATCAGACCGCTCCGCAGCACCGTGCGCCGCTCGACGTCGTCCTGCACCGTCCCGTCTTCCTCCGGCGTGGGGTGCACCGGCAGGCCGAGCCCGTGCCGCACTCTCGCACGCAGCCGGGCACTCAGTGACAACACCCCGGCGTCGCCCGCGATCAGCAACGGGGTCCAGGCGAAGGCGAACACGATGTCGGCCCCGACGTAGTACGGCCGAGTCGCCCAGCTCACCGTCAGGAAGAAGCTGAGCGAGAGGAGGACACCGCCGAGTGCGGCGAGCCGGGTGAACAGCCCGAGCAGGGTGGCGAGCCCGACCGCGATCTCCCCGAAAGCGATCGCCAGCCCGGCGACGGGTCGCGTGGTCGGCGGCCAGCGAGAGCAGCGGGCCGATCGGGGAGGTCGCGGCGGCGTTCACCATCTGCGCGTGGACACCGAGCGGGGAGGTGTCGTCCAAGTAGTGCGTGTCGAGGAGTTTGGAGAGACCGGCGTAGGCGAAGGTGCCACCCAGAAAAGCACGCAGCGGCAGCAACACCCAGACCGGCGACCGCCTCGGGGAATCCAAACGCAGCCGGGTCATGTCGTGGCCGAGTACACCGTCGTGGGCTGAGACACCTCAGTGAGTTCACGCATGTTCGACCCTCCCGTCAGGACTTGCGGGGGAAACCGTCATGATGCCCGCGCACATCTCGTCGCTGGTGCCGTCGCCCCACACCACGTAGCGAGGCGGCAGCTTGCTCAGCTGCGGCAGCTGTTTGCGCAGCCCCGCGTCGTGCGTGCACGTCACCCGCAGCGTGTCACCCGGACCGATCTCCACCGGCGACGGCAGCTTCACCAGCCGCTGGTTGTCGAAGTCGAACTGCGGCACGTCCAGCACTACCTCGGCGTTCGGCTTGCCCGGGTTGAGTTCGACCTTGATGGCACGCCCGAGCAGGTGCATGTGGCCGAAACCGGCGAACAGCGTCATCGGCGCCGGCACCTCGTGGTCGCAGGTCTGGGTGTTGCCGGGCTTCGGCGCGCTCTGGCCGCACTCCTCCAGCTGCTCGTCCGCGGTTCCGCCGACCTCCGGCCCGAACCGCTTCGTCACGTCCGCGATCGAGGCCGCCCGGTCACAGAGCGGACCCGACTCGTCGGCGGTGCAGGGCAGCTCGGTCGGCGCGTCGAGCGGGAACGTGTCGAGTTCCCGTGTCTGCGGCGTGCCGTCGGTCAGCCGCAGCCGCACCGCGGAGCGGTCCGACCCGGCCGGCTTGCCGTCGGTCGTCAACAGGTTGTAGTGCATCTGGAGGATGATCAGGCTGCCCGGCTCCAGCTTGAAGCCGACGTCCTGGGTGAACAGCGTCTCCGTGGCGCCCGGCGCCCAGGTGTCCACCCACGTCGCGCCTGGGTAGGTGCTCTCGTCCTCGCTCTCCACGTCGGCGCCGACCACGCCGGTCCCGCCGAAACACTGCCAGCCGAGGCCGGGGATCTTCGCGTCCTGTGCGCGCACGAGGGCAGCGCCGCCCGGCGGCACCGCGTACACGATGGCGTGGTGCGCGATGGTGGCGTTCTCCGGCATGACCTGGGTCCCGGTCAGGAACGCCGCCTTGGTCAGGCCCGGATCGATCACCTGGCACCGGTACTCGTCCGTGCCGCCGCCCTCCGGCGGCGCGGGCGTGTAGGCCTCGGCCATCTTCAGGTCGAGGAACCGCTCGCCGGCGCGCAGCGGCTGCGGTGCAGCCGGCGACTGGCCCGCGTGCGCGTTGTGCGAGCCGGCCGAGGTGGGTGCCGCACCGTTGCCGGCGTTCGACCCGCAGGCGACGACGGCGAACACCGTCGCCAGCGCCGTGGCGGCCGCCCCAAGCCTCCACAGTGGACTATCAGGTTTCCTCATGGCCTGAACGCTAAGGCCAAATCCGTCCCGTTTCGTCGTACCGCGGTCGTCACTTCGGGAGGGAGGCGGTACGACGGTACTACTCCGCGGCGTCCACACAGGACTGCCGCTACCCCGCTGCGTGCGCTGGGCGCCTGGTCCTGCCAACCGGCCTCAGAACAAGTCGAACAATGCTGTTCGACTTATCGTCCGGCTTGGCCTATCTTAAGTCGAACATAAGTGTTCGAGTTAAGGGGTGGGCATGAGTGGGACGGCTGTGCGAACGAACTGGTGGGTGCTGGTCCTGCTGTGCCTCGCCCAGTTCATGGTGATCCTGGACGTCACGGTCGTGAACGTCGCCCTTCCCGTGATCGCCACCGAACTCGCCTTGGACCGGGCCGCGCTGACGTGGGTGGTCACCGCGTACACGTTGTTCTTCGGCGGGCTGATGCTGCTGGGCGGCCGGCTGGCCGATGCGATCAGCCGGCGGGGAGTGTTCCTGGCCGGCCTGGCCGTGTTCACGGTGGCGTCGCTGGCCTCGGGGCTGGCGGAGAGTGCGACGACGCTGGTGGCGGCACGAGCCGCGCAAGGCGTCGGCGCGGCACTGCTGTCCCCGGCGGCGATGTCGATCATCACCACGACCTTCCACGGGGCAGAGCGCAACCGTGCGCTGGGGGTGTGGGCGGCCATCGGCGGAGCGGGCGCGGCGGTCGGGGTCCTGCTGGGCGGCCTGTTGACGGCCGGGCCCGGATGGGAGTGGATGTTCTTCATCAACGTGCCCGTGGGAATCTTCGTGGCCGTGCTCCTGCCACGATTCGTGCCGTCCGGCCGAAGTGGACGGTCACCGGGAAGGGTCGACGTCCCAGGCGCTGTGATGGCGGTGCTGGCCATCGGCGTGTTGATCTACGGACTGGTGCGCGCGGGCGACACCGGCTGGAGCGGTGGCAGCACGCCGTATTTCCTGATCGCAGGTCTGGGATTGCTCGTGGTCTTCGTCGTCGTCGAGCGCAGGGTCGCTGAGCCGTTGGTTCGGCTGGAGTTGCTGACCCGCCGCCCGGTGGTCGCGGGCAACCTGGTCATGCTCGCGGCGTCCGGCCTGCTGCTGGCGAACTTCTTCCTGAACTCCCAGTACCTGCAGCACGTGCTGCGTCTCGACGCGCTCGAGACCGGGCTGATCTTCCTGCCGGTTGCGCTGGTGATCGGGCTCGGCACCCACCTGGGCGTCCGCGTGGTGACTCGGTTCGGCGGACGACCGGCTGTCGCGGCCGGCTTCGGCCTCGCGGCGGTGGGCGCTTTGCTCCTGGCCCAGGTGCCCGCGTCCGGAAACGCGGTGCTGGCGGTACTGCCGGGCTTCCTGATCTCCGGTCTGGGGCTCGGTGCCACGTTCGTCACGGCGACGATCACGGCGATGGCGCACGTCCGTCCGCACGACGCCGGTACGACGTCCGGTCTGGTCAACACCGGCCACGAGCTGGGCGCCACGCTCGGCATCGCGTTCGTGTCGACCATCGCGGCCCAGAGCCTGCGGGGTGGTGGCGCCGTGGTCACCGGTTTCGGTGCCGCGTTCACCGCGATGGCGATCGTGGCCGCCGTCATCGCTGTCGGGGCGACGCTGCTCGTTCCGGCCGGTCGGCCGCCCGCGATGGATGGTCCGGTGTTCGCGCACTGACCGGCCGTAGGCTTGCGGTCGTGGCCACCACGGAGACCCGGCGCCGCGCTGACGCCGAACGCAACATCGCCGCCATCCTCGACGCCGCCCTGGTGCTGTTCACCGAGGAACCGCAGTCGAGCATGGTGGCGATCGCGCGCGCCGCTGGCGTCGGCCGGGTCACGCTCTACAGCCACTTCCCGTCCCGCGAGGTGCTGCTGGAAGCGGTGCTGGACCGGACGATCGCCGAAGCGGGCGAGGTCATCAAGAAGGCCGC
Source organism: Lentzea kristufekii (assembly GCF_033949925.1). NCBI lineage: Bacteria > Bacillati > Actinomycetota > Actinomycetes > Pseudonocardiales > Pseudonocardiaceae > Lentzea > Lentzea kristufekii. The sequence goes on along the minus strand of NZ_JAXAVV010000038.1, from coordinate 50,132 downwards.
TCCGGAGGAAGGCCCTGCCACCGAGGCGCTCCGGCGGCTGCTGCGGACCTCCTGGAACGTGCTCGACCAGCACCGCAAGCTGTTCGGCCTGGCCCAGCGCGAGCTCGGCCCGGTCCGGCTGCGGCAACGGCACCGCGAGGTCGTCGACCACGTCGAGGGACTGCTCACGCGAGGCCAGGAGGAAGGCGTCATCAGGACCGACCTGCCGATGAACTGGCTGGTGACCACCGTCTACAGCCTGCTGCACGCCGCCGCGGAGGACGTCAACACGGGACAGCTCAAGGCAGAGGACGCCGCTGGCGTGCTGGAGGCGACCCTGCTCCCCGCCATCAGATCCTGAGGCCGGTCGTACCGCGAGGCTTGTAGATCGCGAGCACCAACGCCACGACCAGCACCACGAGCGCTCCCGCGGCGTGCACCACGAACGTCGGCGACCGCAGCGGCTCGAGATCGGCGGTGGGATCCGCGGCGACAGCGGCGAAACGGTCCACCGTCCGCGTGCAAATGAGTAGCACCGCGGTCGCGAACACGTTCAGCACGAGCTTGAAGATCACCCAGTAGTGCCGGAACAGGCCCCACGCGGAGCCGAGCGACGAGACCAGCCCGGTCAGCAGCGAGGCGACCGCGAACGGCAGGACCACGAACCAAACGACCGGCTCGGCGATCAGATTCGCGGCGCGCACGACGTGGTCGTCCGGAGTGGTCACCCCGACGATCGCCACGGCCAGAAACGTGAGCACGGCGCCGAACCAGCCCACCGAGGACGCGATGTGCGCGGTCAGGGTGAGCTTGCGCAGTCGTGGCTTCATCGATGCATGCCTGGACCGTGCTCGATCGGGAGAGCGAGCGCTACGAGGAACAAAACGATCACCACGGCAATGACGATGCCCATGATCTTCACCCAACGCGGTGTGTCAGCCATGTCCGGCATTTTGCGAGACAGTGTGTATTTATCAAGACGCAGTGTCTCGATCCCGTAAGATGTGCGCGTGCCGAAGCTGTGGAACGAGACGATCGAGACGCACCGTCGGGAGGTGCGGCACGCGATCCTGGCCGCCACCGCGGCGCTGGTGGCCGAGCGCGGCCTGCTGAACGTGACGATGTCGCAGATCGCGGAGCAGACCGGCATCGGCCGGGCGACGCTCTACAAGTACTTCGGGGACGTCGAAGCGATCCTGCGCGCCTGGCACGCCGAGCAGATCGCACACCACCTCGCCCATCTGACCGAGGTTCGCGACCAGGCGGCCGGACCCGCTCAACGACTGGAAGCAGTCCTCGAAGCCTTCGCTGTCATCTCGCACGGCTCGCATGGCCACTTCGACACCGACCTCGTGGCGCTCCTGCACCGCGACGAGCGGGTCGGTCACGCGCAGCAACAGGTTCGTCACATGATTCGCGACCTGCTGGCCGAGGCTGCGGCGGCCGGTGAGGTCAGAGTGGACGTGGCACCTGCGGAACTCGCTGTGTACTGCGTTCACGCGCTTACTGCGGCCGGCACGTTGCCTTCCAAGGCGGCTGTTCGTCGGCTTGTCGCGGTCACGCTTGCAGGCCTTCGCCCGACCATCTGATCTTGCCTCGATGGCTGTAGGTGGCCGTGCGTCATCGTCGCGCGACGAGTTGCTCTTGATAGCCAATAACAACCGTCGTGCGCGAAAAATGTTCGAAGCAAGATAGTAGGCCATTAGGGTGACTCAGGTCACACTGTTGGGGCTCGCGTCGATTACTCCTCACAGGGGCAGCACGACGCTGCCTCCTGCCCCGAAGGGAGTGGCCTGCTGTGAACCGACTACGGCGGCTGACCACCGTCGCTCTCCTCGTTGCCGGTGTGCTGGTGATCCCAGCGACGGCCGGCGCGCACGACCCCGATGACGGCGGAACCCACCCGCCGGCCGGTGGTGGCGGGCCGGACCTGCACAGCGCGAACATGACCTTGCTGAAGAACTTGCCCAAGGTCGACACCGCGACCCAGTCCGACCTCGCGTTCGAAGGGAACTACGCGTACGCGGGCACCTTCAGCGGTTTCCGCGTCATCGACATCTCCCACCCCGCGGCTGCGCAACAAGTCACCTTCCAGCCGTGCAACGGCGGGCAGGGTGACGTGTCGGTCTACAACGGACTACTGTTCTCCTCGGTCGACACACCGCAAAGCAAGCCCGAGTGCGACAGCGTCAACACACCGGCCACCAACCCGGCGGCGTGGGAGGGCGTGCGGATCTTCGACGTCCGCGACCCCGCCGACATCAAGCACATCGCATCCGTGCGCACCGACTGCGGCTCGCACACCCACACCCTGGCGCCGACCGGCAAGGGCAGCCTGTTCGTCTACGTCTCCTCGTACGCGGCCACCACGACCTCGGTGGGTCCGCACTGTCAGCAGTTCCACGGCAAGATCTCGGTGATCCATGTACCGCTGCAGAACCCGGCGAACGCGCAGGTCGTGTCGACTCCGCCGACCACCGGCGTGACGGTGTTCGACCCGGCGCGACTCGAGTTCGCCAACCCGGCATTGCAACCCACCACGGGCTGCCACGACATCACCGTCCTCACCCCGTCGAACCTCGCCGCGGCCGCGTGCCTGAGCGTCGGCCAGATCTGGGACATCAGCGATCGTGCGCATCCCAAGGTGCTGCGCACGCTGACGACCCCGCAGGTGCAGGCGTGGCACTCGGCGCAGTTCACCTGGGACGGCAAACGCGTGACGTTCGGTGACGAGGCCGGTGGTGGCGTGATTGCACGCTGCCGTGCGGAGGATCCGCCGACAAAGGGTGCCGTGTGGACCTATGACGTCACTTCCGGAGCGGAGCTGGGTCACTACAAGCTGCCACGCTTCGAGAACGGCGTGTGCACCATGCACAACTTCAACTACGTGCCCGACATCGATCGCGACATCCTCGTGTCTTCCGCCTACACCGGCGGCACGACCGTCGCGGACCTGACAGACCCGGCGAACCCGGTGGAGCTCGGCTTCTACCGCGCGGGCGACCCGATCCTGGCCAACACGTGGTCCACCTACTGGCACAACGGCTTCATCTACGCCAACGACATCAACCGGGGCCTGGACGTGTTCGCACTCGACCACCCGGCCACCGTGGGCGCCGCGTCGCTGCAGCGCGACAACCCGCAAACCCAGGAACGGCTCTTCCCTTAGCCAAGGAGGTTGTCGAGTGTCTCGCAGAGTCATTCGAACAGCTGGTGCGCTCATGGCCACCGTCGTTCTCATCACCCCGGCGACCGCCGTCGCCGATCACGCCACGAACCCGCACACCCCGAACATGCACGCCAAGGGCCACAGTCCGCACCCGGCCACGTTCCTCGGTGTGCCGGACGGCGTCCGGCACGTCAACTCCGACATCGCCTTCTGGGGAAACCTAGCGTTCCATGGCAACTACGACGGGTTCCGCATCGTCGACGTCGCGGACCCGGACAACCCGACCGAGATCGTGCACCAGCGCTGCAACGGCGACCAGGGCGACATCGTCGTGTGGGAGAACATCCTGGTCCGCGCCTGGAACTCCAAGAAGGCCGTTCCGCGCGACTGCGACGGGCAAACCGTCCCGGCCGGGTGGGAAGGGGTGCACGTCTTCGACGTCGGCAACCTGAGCAACCCGAACCTGGTCGCGTCGGTCGAGCTACCGTGCGGCTCGCACACCCTCACCGCGGCCCCGGACAACGGCCGGTTGATCGTCTACAGCAACAACTCCAGCAGCACCGGGTGCGGCACGAGCGGCAACCTGGCGCAGGAGAACGCACTCGGCGACTTCATCGACGTGATCGAGGTGCCGTTCGGGCAGCCGCAGACCGCGAACCTGCTGCGGCGTGAGCCGTTGGCCGGTCCGATCACCAACGCGCGCACCGGATGTCACGACATGGGCGTGATTCTCGGCAGCGTCAACCTGGCCGCGTGCGCCAGCGCGGATGCGACCAACGTCTTCGACGTCGGCGCCAACGCGCATCCCGGCGGCACCCTCGCCGACCCGGTCTTCCTCTACACCGTCAGCGAGCCGGGCGTCGGTCAGGCCGGCACCAACGGCCGCTGGCACTCCGCCACGTTCAGCTGGGACGGCAAGGTTCTCGTCCTGGGCTGGGAACCCGGCGGCGGCTCCGAACCCGAGTGCCAGACCACCGACCCCGACGTCGACAAGAGCATGTTCTTCTACGACGCCCACACCGGCGCCAAGCTCGGCCAGTGGGTGCTGCCACGAGGACAGGACGGTGTCGCGGAGAACTGCACCATCCACAACTACAACATCGTGCCCCTGCGCAACGGCCGCTACATCGCGGTCGGAGGGCACTACCAGGCAGGAACCTGGGTCACCGAGTTCACCGAACCCGCCCACCCTGTGACGATCGGCTGGTCCGACCCGCCGGCGATCAGCCCGCCCGACCTCGGCGGGGCTTGGTCGTCCTACTGGTACAACAACTTCATCTACGAGTCGAGCATCACCGAGGGCCTCAGCGTGTACCGGCTCAGCGGCAACGTCATCGGCGGCGCCCTCCGGCTCGGTCATCTCAACCCGCAGACGCAGGAGTTCTCTGTGCCGTGACACCAGATCGCTGGGCCCCGTCGATGACGGGGCTCAGTTCGAGGGGGAATCAACGAGGAGACAGGACCAATGAGAACCAGACGGCTCTTCACCGCACTCGCCGTGGCGTCGCTGACCGCGGCAATGGCGGCACCCGTGGCGGCACACCCCGGCCAGCACGGTCCCATCGACGGACATTTGCCCGGTCCGGGCGCATGGGGCGACCTGCAACTGCTGGGCAAAGCGGACCTGACCAACACCGACGACCTGATCGCCGACGTGGCGATCGACCCGCGCACCACGTACGCCTACTTGGCGAACTGGGGCAAGGCCACCTGTGACGCCAACCGCGAGGACGGCGACCCCGACGCCGGCGCCTACGTCGTCGACATGACCGACCTGGCCGACCCGAAACAGATCGGGTTCATCCCGCACTCCCAGGACAGCCGGCCCGGCGAAGGCATGCAGGCGCTGCAGATCGACACGAAGTTCTTCAACGGCACCATGCTCGTGATGAACAACGAGCAGTGCGGCAAGAACGGCCGCGGGGGCGTCTCCCTGTACGACGTCAGCAATCCCAGCAAGCCGGTCAAGCTGTCTGAGCACTTCGGTGACCGCGCGAACCTGTCGCGCGGTGATGCCAACGACATCCACAGCGCGTTCGCCTGGGACACCGGCGACAAGGCGTACGTCGTGACGGCTGACAACTTCGAGTCGGGCGGCGCGGACGTCGACATCCTCGACATCACCAACCCGAAGCGGCCGCGGCTGATCCGCGAGATCGACGTCCAGACGGAGTTCCCCGGCCTCACCCAGACCCAGCTCGGCCTGACCGAGGTCTTCCTGCACGACATGGTCGTCAAGAACATCGGCGGGCACCAGGTCTTGCTGCTGTCCTACTGGGACGGTGGCTACGTACAGCTCAACGTCGACGACCCGGCGAACCCGACGCTGATCGGCGACACCGACTTCAGCCACCCCGACCCACAGCTGCTGGAGACGACCGGGATCGCGCGCACGGCCGAGGGCAATGGGCACCAGGCCGAGTTCACCGCCGACAACCAGTACTTCATCGCAACCGACGAGGACTTCGCACCCTACGGAGCAACGAACTTCTCGATCACCACCGGTACGAACGCGGGCGCGTACCCGTCCGTGCCGGTGCCCGGTTCCGCGCCGATCGTCGTTCTCGACGACGACAAGCTCAACGGACCGGTCGTCTACGGCGGCTACGGCTGCCCAGGATCGGCCCCGATCCCGACGCCTGCCTCGATTCCCGGCTACGAGGCGTCGCTGCAGGCGGGCGAGGAGAAGATCGTGGCACTGCAGCGCGGACCGACCGGCGACCCGAGTGCGCCTGAACCTGCCTGCTTCCCCGGTGAGAAGGCACATGAGGCCGTGCTCGCCGGCTGGGACGCTGTTGTCTTCGCTCAGCGGCACGGCGGAACCGAGAACCCGCCGTTCTGCGGCTCCGGCGGCTTCGTTGATCTCGTCGTCGGTGTGTGCACCAACCACGAGGCGTACCACAAGATGTTCGGCACGCCGGTCAGCTTCACCTACCCCGACGGGCCGGCCATCGGCACCGTTGGTGCACGGATCCAGGCGACCGCGGCGTTCGACGGCTGGGGTTATGTGCACCTGTTCAGCAACCAGGCCGACGCCGGCAAGAAGTTCGCCGAGCTGGACACCTTCGCCATCCCCGAGGCCATGGCCGAGGGCTACGCGGTCGGGTTCGGTGACCTCAGCGTGCACGAGGTCGCGACCGATCCCAACGACCCGCGCCGTGCCTACCTGTCGTACTACGCGGGAGGAATGCGCTCACTGAGGATCCAGTGCGTCAGCCCGAACAGCTGTGAACTGGTGGAGAGCGGTGGCTATCTCGCCCCCAGCGGCAACGACTTCTGGGGCGTCGAGACGTTCACCCGCAATGACAAGACCTACGTGGCGGGCAGTGATCGCGACGACGGTCTCTATCTGTTCGCCACCGGACCGTAGGCGGTGAGGCGTGCGAGCCGGGCGAGGACACCTCGTCCGGCTCGTCGTCGTGGGCGAGTCCATACCCTGGCGCCAGATCGGCGGAGCGGCTGGTGCGTCGGCGCTCAACGTCGTCGTGGGTGCCGTACTGCTCGCGCTTACAGCGCTCATCGCCGTTGTCATGACTGGCTCATGCCGTGCGCGCAGGCAGCTGGCTTCAACCTGGCTTCATTCGGAAAGCTGATGTGATCTTCCGGCGTATCTGCGCATTTGCTGTAACGAGTCGGTCTTGCCGACCGAAGTTGCAGACGACGATGTCCTACTAGGACGAATAGTATTCCCGGTGTTGCGCTGGGTGACGGTGACCGTGGCGGTTTGGGGGCTGACCGCATCGGTCGAGCGGCATCGTCGCCCTGGTTGGAAGTTCGAGAAGTGGAGCGTCATGTCGGCCCAGCAGCCCCGGTCGCGGCTCGTCCTGCGGTTCTTCGTCGTCTGCGTGCTCGTCGCCGCCACGTTCGTCACGACGAACCTGATAACGGCACCGCCTGCCACTGCCGCTCCATGTGACGCCCCGGTGGTCAACAAGGTCGCGTGCGAGAACACCAGGCCGGGAACGCCGAACTGGCAGGCGCCCTACCGTGATGACACCATCCTGGGCTACACGACCGACATCAGCGTCACGCCGGGCGGCCAGGTCCAGTTCAAGATGCTGACCAGCGCGCCCGCGTATCGCCTCGACATCTTCCGGCTCGGTTGGTACGGGGGAGTGGGCGCACGTCAGGTCGGCACCGAGTCGATGTCGGCGATCTTCACGGGAACCCCCTCAGTCGAGGCGTGCACCGCGCGAACGCTGTCCACCGCCATCGCGACATGGTGCTGGTCCGCGTAGTAGATGATCAGGTCGCCCGCCTTGACCTCGTTGCGCGACACCGTGCGGCCTACCCCGGCCTGACCGTAAGTGGTGCGCGGGATCGACACGCCGGCCGTCCGGTACGACGCCTGCATCAGGCTCGAGCAGTCCCACGCGTCGGGTCCGTTCGCACCGAAAACGTAGGGGTCTCCGCGCTGCGCGAGCGCGTACCCCAGCGCCTTGCCCGCTGTGCCGGCCGGTACGGCGATCTTCGACATGTCACCGGTGCTGCCGAGCACGCCGCGGTCTGAGGCGTTGAGCTGGTTGTACTGCTGGCGGGCGAGCGTGACCTGACTGTCCAACTCGGCCTTGCGCTGGGTGATGTCCGCGACGGCCTTGTTCGCGCCGTCAGAGGCCTCCTGAGCCCGGCGCTGGGCGTCGTCCGCCTGGGCGACCGCGTCCGTCAACTTGCCAAGTGCTTCGGCGTTGTCGGCGGCGAGGATGCCGAGTGCGGACATCCGGTTGAGGAAGTCCTGCTGCGAGTCGCTGACCAGCATTGCGGAGAGCTGGTTGAACTTGGCGCCCTGGAACGTCGACTCGGTGATCACGTCGACCTGTCTGCGCAGCACCTCCTCGGCCTGCTTCGCGGTACCGAGATCCGCCTTGGCCTTCTCGAGATCGCCCTGCTTGGCCTTGAGGTCCTCCTGCGCGCGCAGATGGTCCTCGTTGAGCTTCTCGGCCTGTTTGGCCAGGTCGTTGTACTTCTTCAACGCTTCCGAAGCGTTCGGCGGCAGAGCCGGGTCTGCGGAGGCGGGAGTCAGACTCGCCGCCGCGACCACTGCTGCAGCCGCTACCGCTCCACGGACCGTGCGCCTTGAGAGGGGCGACACCACGTCGCGTGTTCCTCCTTCTCGCGGAGGTCGTCGCCCTTTGTGGTGCGGCGACCCCGGTTGGAGACACGAACGGACTACCGCGGGCCTGAAGGTCGCGGCCAGGTTACGGAACGTGGATCGATTCGTCCACTAGGAGGCTTAGTACTTCCGTTGATCGTATGTTTTCGTTCCAGTCGGCGGTGATCTGAAGGTCACGGCATCCGGACCGTAGCGGTGGCGGCTGAACCCACAGGTAATATCCGCGCTCGCGACACTCGACCTGGAGAACATGTGACCGACTCGAGCAAGCTGACCGTGTGCCGAGGCTGCTGCTGTGGCACCGCGGAGAAACATCCCGGCATCGACCACGAACGCCAGCTGCGCGCGCTGCGCGAGGGCGTCGGAGCCAGGAACGTCAGCGTCGCGAACTGCCTTGACTCGTGCGACTACTCCAACGTCGTGGTCGTTCGCCCCGCGCCGCCGGCGCGTGCACGAGGAGCCCGTCCTGTCTGGTTCGGTGGAGTGCTCACCGAGGAGGCGACGCAGGACATCCTCATGTGGATCGCCGCGGGCGGGCCCGGTCGCGCCGACATGCCCGACGGCCTCGTCGCGCGCCTGATCGACCGGAAGACGCTGCCCGACGTTGATGAGGATCCCGTCTAGGGCCGCGAGGAGATCGCCCGTCTTCGACTGTCGAGTAGATAGGCTCGCCCAGGTGTGGAGTGACGGCAAGACGGACACGATCAGGTCGCGCCCGTGGCGGCGGCACGCCAGACCGCACGCGGTGCTCGGGGTTCTTCCGGTCAGCTGCTGGTCGGCGAGCCTCGTTCTGGACTTCGCGTCCCGCTCAGCCGTTGACCCGGTATCGGATGGTCGAGCGGCCACCTCGCTGATCGGGTGGGGCCTGTTGGGCGCGGGCGTCGCCGCAGTGGCGGGGTTCCTCGATTCGCTGTCGATTCCCGCAGGCACCAAGGAGTTCCGCCTGGCTCTGGTCCATTTCGGACTGATGACCGCAGCCTCCATCGCCTTCCTCACGGGCTATGTGCTGAGGAAGGCGGCACCTGTTGGCCAGGCCGTCGATGTGCAGGCGCTTGGGGTGTCGTTGATCGGTGCGTTGTTTGTCGTGTTGGGAGTGGTCAGCGGAGTGATGCTTGCTCATCGGCGCGTTTGAGCCAACGGTCCGCGTTTAGCCCACACATCAGGAGCTGACCGGCGCCATGCCGGCAACCTAATCGGCTAGGAAGTCGGCGATGCGGTTCGTCCAGGTCTGCACGTCGGGGACGGTTGTCGACACGTGCAGAGTTGAATCGGGCAGCAACTCGTGAAGCCGTTCCGCCGTCGACACCGGGTGCAACGGGTCGGTGTCCCACGTGAGGATCAGCGCCGGATGAGGCAGCGCCGCGATCTCTTCAGGCGCCGGCAGGTCCGACTCACCGATGCCGCGCAGGATCGGGGCGAGCAGCTCGTCCGGGATGTCCGGGGTCAGGTCGAAGGCCGGGTAGTCGGCGAAGATCGGCAGAGGTTCTTTCTGCGCCCACTCCTGCCGCCAGTGCACGGCGCCGCGTGACTCGATCACTTCGGCGTTATCGGTGTACCACTGCCTCGTCTGGTTGGAACCTTCTTCCCACGCCACCGGCGGAATGATCAGCACGAGGCGGCGGAAGCGGCTGGGCTGAGCAATGGCGGCGCGCAACGCCACGTCGCAGCCCAGTGAGGAGCCCATGAAGTCGATCGGCTCGTCGAGATCCAGCTCGCCGAGGAGGGCGAGCAGGTCGAGGGTGAAGTTCTCGAAGCGGTAGTCGTCGGCGATCGCGCGGCCCGTTGAGCGTCCGTGGCCGCGCTGGTCATAGGTCAGCAGCCGGCGATCCGCCGCGAGGGCGTCGAAGTCGAGAAGGTGGAGTCGCCGGACCGCTGCGCGGCTGAGGAAGACTCCGTGGGCGTAGCCGAGAAGTGGTCCGGATCCGGTGAGCTCGTACGCGATCTTCGCGCCTGCCCTGGTGACATGGCTGTCCTGCATCACTGCCCCCTCAGTGGTGATGAACGGAAGTGGTCCGGCTCGCGGATGTGCGAGCCGGAACACCGGTCAGACGGTCTGTTTGTTTGCGCTGCGGAAGCCTCGCAGCCGCAAGCTGTTGCTGACGACGAAGACCGACGAGAACGCCATCGCGGCGCCCGCGATCATCGGGTTGAGCAGGCCGAGCGCGGCCAGCGGCAGGGCTGCCACGTTGTAGGCGAAGGCCCAGAACAGGTTTCCCTTGATCGTGCCGAGGGTGCGGCGCGCCAGCCGGATGGCGTCGACCGCGGCCCGCAGATCGCCGCGCACGAGCGTGAGGTCACTGGCCTCGATCGCGACGTCCGTTCCGGTGCCCATCGCCAGACCCAGATCCGCCTGGGCCAGTGCGGCGGCGTCGTTCACGCCGTCGCCGATCATCGCGACCACGCGGCCCTCGGACTGCAGGCGCTTGACCACGTCGACCTTGTCCTTGGGCAGCACCTCGGCGATGACCTCGTCGATCCCGACCTCCGCAGCCACCGCCTTGGCAACGGCTTCGTTGTCGCCGGTCAGCAGCACCGGCCGCAGTCCGAGGCCACGCAGTCCCGCGATCGCCTCGGCCGAGGTGGGCTTGACCGTGTCGGCCACGACCAGCACGCCGCGCGCTTCGCCGTCCCAGGCCACCAGCACTGCGGTGCGGCCCTTGTCCTCGGCCTCCTTCTTCGCGGTGATGAGCTCCTCGCTGAGCCGGACGCTCCACTCCTCCAGCAAGCGAGCGCGGCCCACGAGGACTGCGTTCTCACCGACCACACCCTGCACGCCAAGGCCTTCCAGGTTCTGGAAGCCCTCCACAGCAGGCAGTTCACCGACGCGTTCCGTGGCGCCCGTGGCGATCGCCCTGGCGATCGGGTGCTCGGAGGCATGCTCCAGCGCACCCGCCAGGCGCAGCACTTCCTCCTCGGTCACGCCGTCTGCCGCGTGGACCTCGACCAGGCTCATCTGCCCTGAGGTCACCGTGCCGGTCTTGTCCAGCACGACGGTGTCGACCCGCCTGGTCGACTCCAGTACCTCCGGACCCTTGATCAGGATGCCCAGCTGAGCGCCACGACCGGTGCCGACCAGCAACGCGGTGGGCGTGGCCAGGCCTAGCGCGCACGGGCAAGCGATGATCAGCACGGCGACGGCGGCGGTGAAGGCCGCCGAGGCACCCGTGCCCGCACCGAGCCAGAACGCCAGTGTTCCGGTGGCGAGCGCGATCACGATCGGCACGAACACCGCGGACACTCGGTCGGCCAGGCGCTGGATCTCGGCCTTGCCGCTCTGCGCGTCCTCGACGAGCTTTGCCATCTGCGCGAGCTGCGTGTCCGCGCCGATGCGGGTGGCGCGCACGACGAGTCGCCCGCCCGCGTTGACCGTGGCGCCGACGACCGCGTCACCGGTGGTGACCTCGACCGGCACCGACTCGCCAGTGAGCATGCTCGCGTCGATCGCCGAGTTGCCCTCCTCGATCACGCCGTCGGTGGCGATCTTCTCGCCCGGCCGGACCACGAACCGGTCGCCGACCTTCAGCTCGTCAATGCTGATGCGCTGCTCGCGTCCGTCCCGCAGCACCGCGACGTCCTTGACCCCGAGCTCGAGCAGGGCACGCAGCGCGGCACCGGCGCGGCGCTTGGACCGCGCCTCGAAGTAGCGGCCGGCGAGGATGAACGTGGTCACGCCCGCGGCGACTTCGAGGTAGATGTTGCCGGCGCCGGACATCCGCTGGACGGTCAGCTCGAAGGCGTGCGTCATGCCCGGCGTGCCCGCGGTGCCGAAGAACAGCGCGTACAGCGACCACAGGGTCGCCGCGCCGACGCCGATCGAGATCAGGGTGTCCATCGTCGCGGCGCCGTGGCGCAGGTTCGTCCACGCCGCCTTGTGGAACGGCCACGCACCCCACACCACGACGGGCGCGGCCAGGGTGAGCGACAACCACTGCCAGTAGGTGAACTGCAGCGCGGGGATCATGGCGAACGCGATCACCGGCACGGTGAGCACCACCGAGGTGATCAACCGCTGTCGCAACGACCGCGTCGGATCTTGTTCGACCTGTGCCGTGCTCTCGCCGGCTTGCGGGGGAGTGGGCACTTCGGCCGTGTAGCCGGTGTTCTCGACGACCTTGACCAGGTCTTCGGCGGTCAGCGACTCGGGGAAGCTGACCCTGGCCTTCTCGGTGGCGTAGTTGACGCTGGCCTGGACGCCGTCGAGCTTGTTGAGCTTGCGTTCGATCCGCGCGGCGCAGGAGGCGCAGGTCATGCCGCCGATCGACAGCTCGATCTCACTGGTCGGTGAACTCATGGAGCGCGCCTCCTCTTCGATGGTGCTGGGCTCAGCCACCGTGACCGCCGTGGTCGTCGGCAGGCGGGGTGGTCGGAGCGGACGTGGACGTGGAAGGTGTGGACGGGGCTGGGGCCGTTCCGGTGGTGCCGAGGGCGAACTCCGCGGTGCGGACCTTGCCCTCGTGCTGGAAGTCCAGGAACAGGCGATAACGACCAGAGGTCGGCACCTCGACCATGAACTTCACCTCGGGACCGGCGCCCGGTGCGTCCATCGGGTGGACGTGCAGGTAGGCAAGGTCGGCCGAGCGCAGTGCTACCAGGTGGCCGTTCGCGCCCAGATACGGCTGCAGGTCGGTGACCGGCTTGCCGTCCTTGGTCACGGTCGTGGTCACCATGGATTCCGCGCCGGGCTTGAGATCCCCGTCGAGGCGGACCGTGTAACCGTCCACTGTGAATTCACGTGTGTCGGTGTCGTACTGCTTCGGCTCGTAGCTGCCGGCGACCTGGATGTCCGTGCCGAGCGTGGTCTTGGTGCCGTTCTCCGGCTTGAAGTCGGCGAAGATCCGGTAGCTGCCGGCGGTGGGAAGGGTCAGCGGTACCGACCACGTTCCGTCCACGGCCATCTCCGGGTGCACGTGCTGGAAACCGGAACCGTCCCGGCGCACCAGCACGAGGTGCAGCCGCTTCTCGTGCTCCACGTCGAACTTCGTGACCGTGCCGCCGTCGGCGGTGCCGATCGTGAACTGGAAGGGCTGCTGCTCACCAGCGGTCGCGGTGGTCCGCAACGGCTTCAACACGTAGCCGTTCTCAGCGACGGACAGACCGGGCGGCAGTTTGTCGCTGGTGTTGCTGGAGGTGGACTGCGCGGCGCCGTGGTCCATCGCGGCCGGCGCGCTCGCGCCACCGGACGGGCCGACAGCGGCGCCGGCAGCCCAGGCGCCGCCGAAGACGATCGCCAGCACGCCCGCGTAGGCGGTCACCTTCGTGGCGGTGTTCATCTCGGATCCTTTCAGCTCGCGACGAGCGTGTAGCCGGCCTCGGTGACCGCGGTCCGGACGTCGCCCTCCGCTACCGGCTGGTCGCTGGTGACGGTCACCTTGCCGCTGGCCAGCTCGACGTCGACCTTCTGCACGCCGCCGATCTGGCTGATTTCCTCGGTCACCGAGCTGACGCAGTGTCCACAGGTCATGCCGGTGACGGTGTAGGTGGACTCGGCCATGGGGAACTCCTCGTGTACTGGTGTGACTTGGGGAATCAGGAGCGGACGAGACGGGCGATGGCGTTGCTGGCCTCGGCGATCTTTTCGTCCGCCTTGGCGCCGCCCTCGGTGATGGCCTCGCTGACACAGTGCTTCAGGTGCTCGTCGAGCAGTCCCAGTGAGACAGCCTGGAGCGCGCGCGTTGCAGCGGAGATCTGGGTGAGCACGTCGATGCAGTAGTCGTCGTTCTCGATCATCCGCTGCAGACCGCGCACCTGGCCCTCGATGCGCTTCAAGCGGCGCAGGTGGGCTTCCTTGTTGTCCGTGTAGCCGTGCATGTACCGCTCCTGTCGATCGGTCCGCCGCGCGGCCGGTCGCAACTGACCGGGGGAACGACGGGCGCTTGCCACCTTTATACCTAAGGGGGGTATGGGTGTGCAAGGGTCGGTGGCCATACGGGGTAGGGGTATCTTATGTGACATGGGGCACGCGACGGAGTGTGGCGAGGTAGGGCCGCCGGATCCGAGGTCGCTACTATTCATCTTAGTAGATCACTCTGGAGGGCATCATGCCCGCTCAGCTCGCATCTTTCGGCCGCCGGGACCTCTTCCGGCTCGGCTTCGGCCTCGCGGTGGCCACAGGCGCCGCGGGCTGTGCGAACAACGGTGGATCCTCCGGCGGTGGAACCCTGATCGGGCCCAACTCGCCGAAGGTGGCCGCGGCCGAGCGCGCCCGCCAGATCGCGGGTGCGCGCCGGACGTCGATCAAGCTTGTCACGGTCCAGGCCGAGGTCGACCTGGGCGGCATCACAGCGAACACCTGGTCGTACGGAGACGTCCCTGGCAACGAGATCAGGATCAGGCGCGGCGACCTGCTGAACGTCGAGCTCCGCAACCAGCTGCCGCAGCCGACGAGCATCCACTGGCACGGCCTCGCGCTGCGCAATGACATGGACGGCGTGCCGGACCTCACTCAGAGCGAGATCGTGCCCGGTGGTTCCTTCACCTACGAGTTCACCGCGCCGGACCCCGGAGCCTACTGGTTTCACCCGCACTCGGGCGTACAGCTCGATCGTGGCCTCTACGCGCCGCTGATCGTGGAGGACCCGGAGGACGGTGGGAACTACGACACCGAACTGGTCGTCGTGCTCGACGACTGGCTCGACGGACTCGGCCGCACACCAGATGCCGTGTTCGACGAGCTACGCGCCAACGGCATGCCCGGCATGCCCGGCATGGACCACGGCTCAATGCCCGGCATGCCTGCCATGCCGAAGTCCGACCTGCTCGGAGGCGACGCCGGCGACGTCATCTATCCGCACGTACTCGCCAACGGCAAGGTGTGGAAGGCACCGCAGACGTTCGCCACCAAGCTGGGGCAGCGCATCCGGCTGAGGCTGATCAACGCGGCGGCCGACACCGCGTTCCGGGTCGGCGTGCCCGGAGTCCCGATGACCGTGACCCACGCGGACGGCTTCCCGGTGGTGCCGGTGGCGCTGGACGTCGTGCTGCTGGGCATGGGGGAGCGGCTCGACTGCGTCGTGACCGTGCCCGATCGGACGGTGCCCGTGCTCGCACTCGCCGAGGGCCGCGGTCTGTTCGCTCAGGTAACGCTGTCCACAGGAGTGGCGGCGTCAACGGACAGCGAAGCGCTCGCTGCGGAACTGGCCAAGCTGGTGGTGCCGGAGATGAACGCACTCAGGGCGACGGACAGCGTCGCCTTGCCGCTGCGCGAGCCGGACATAACCCACGACATGGTCCTGGAAGGGCCCGGCGACAAGTACACCTGGACGATCAACGGCAAGGTCTTCGACCCGACCGACGGACTGCCGATCCGCTCTGGACAGGTGGTGCGGCTGCGGATGCAGAACAAGTCGAAGATGTTCCACCCCATGCACGTGCATGGGCACACGTTTCAGGTGCGGGCAAACGGCAAGATCGGTCCTCGCCGTGACACCGCGATCGTGTTGCCCGGCAGGGAGCTGATCGCGGACTTCGATGCTAACAACCCCGGCCAATGGCTGACCCACTGCCACAACGTGTACCACGGTGAGGCGGGGATGATGGCCGTCCTGTCCTATGTGGAGTGATGATCACTGGCCGGTGGGGTAGGGCCAGGCGTTGGGCTTGCATACCTTGCCGTCCTTGCTCACTCGGTCGGTGCCCAGCGCGGCGAGGTAGTCGTTGGAGATACCCCACGACTGCTGCATCATCACGGGTGCCAGCGCGCCGTTCTCCTGGCAGGACTTGTGGTCGTACCCCAGGCCGTGGCCGACCTCGTGGTTGACCACGTACTGCTTGTACTCCACCAGTGCGCCCTGGAACGAGACCGCGCCCCGCACCCAGCGCGCGACGTTGATCGTCACGTTGTCGCCGTTGACGCAGGAGCCCTCGAACGGGATCGAGAACCCGCACACGTCGCGCGTGGTCATCTGAGAGGTGAGCCGGATCCTCAGGTCCGGCTTGCCGGAGTCGACGCGCTGGAAGCCGTGCTTGCCATCGCCGATCCAGCTGCGCGGGTCGGCCAGGATCGTGCTGACGTCGGTGGCGAAGGTCTCGGGTCCGCCGACGAGCTGCACGCCGTCCTCGATCTCGACGGTGTAGGTGACGCGGTTCGTTCCGCCTACCGCCGGGCTGGTGCCGGGTACGACCGTCCACTTCTTCGCGCCTTGGACGGTGAAGTCTCCACCGGGCGGGAGTTCGGCGGATGCCTTCACCGCGTCGAAGACCTTCGGATCGGGATTCGGTGCGGGAGGCGTGCGGCCGGTGAGCGCGTGCCCGGCCTGGTCGTGCGCGACGGTACTGGGCTGATCGAGCTCCTGAGTCGGGGCCGCTGCCTGGGTGGGCGGGGGTGTCAAGGTGTCACGCACGGCTACGGCACTGAGTCCGAACAGGGTGAGCACCGCGACACCCGCCACGATCCACTCTCGGACCGGACGTCGACGAAGGTGCCGGGCTGAACGGCCGCAGACCGGATCCAGCCTGGCGACCAGCGGCCTACCGGCCGGGCGTTCGCGCAGCTGTTGCTTCATCGGGCACCAGCATGGCACAACACCTACGAAGATCCGTAGTAGGGAGAGAGGACGGTCACTGGGGGTCATGCGGATCGCGCCCTCTGCTACCTGCTTTCGCAGTTTGTGATCCGCTCCGCTTACCATCAAACGACCGAACTGGCGGAAGTGCAGGTTGTCCATGCGTGAGGTGCGTGCGATCACACTTCTGGCGCTGGTTGTCGCCTTGGTCGTCATCTCGTTCGTGGTGGATCTGCCTGGCGGGGACGAGGTCCGTTCCTGGATCCGCGGCGCAGGCGCGTGGGCTCCGGCCGCGTTCCTGTTGCTGTGTGCCGGAGGAACCGCCGTGTTCTTCCCCAAGTCCGTGCTCGCCACCGCCTCCGGCCTGCTGTTCGGCGTCCTGCCCGGCGCGGCGCTCGCCATCGCCGGGTTCACCGCAGGTGCGTTGATCTCCTTCGGTATCGGCAGGTTGCTGGGGCGCGAGGCCGTGGCGCGCTGGCTCGGCGACAGCCGCCTGCGCACGCTGGACGAAGTCTTCGCGAAGAACGGTCTGGCCGCGACTCTCGTACTGCGGCTGTTGCCGGTGATCCCGCTCGCCGCCTCGAACTACGGCGCCGGGGTGACGGCCGTGCGTCCGGCGTTGTTCGCGCTGGGTACTGCTCTCGGGCTCGTGCCCACCACGTTGGTCGCCGCGCTGCTGGGGGATGCCGTGCTGGACTTCGGTTCGCCGCGCTCGATCGCCGCTCTGGTTGCGTGGCTGGTGCTCGGCGTGGCAGGTGTGTTGTGGGGAAGAAATCTTCTCCGTCGTGCTGCACGCACCTCGTAGGTTACTATTTCGGATAGTAGATACGGCGGGGGTGTCGATGGACGGCGCTCAGGTGCAGGCCTGGTCGTGGAGTTGGACTCGCGCGCTCGCCGGCGCGGTGCTGAGTGCCGCCGTGGTCGGTGTGCCGACCGACGTCATCGACAACTCGATGTTCACGCGCATGACCCCGGTCCGGTGGTGGGAACTGCCCGTGCTCGTGCTCACGGCGGCCCTCGCGGCCGTATGGGCAGGTATTCGGCCCGGTGTTCGGCAGGACCGTGCTGGAGCTGCCCGCGTTTACGGCGGTTCACTGCTCAGTGCACTCGCGGTCGGGTGCCCGGTCTGCAACAAGATCGTCATGGCGTTGCTGGGCGTGTCCGGGGCGCTCGGCGTCTGGGCTCCTCTGCAGCCGCTGCTCGCCTTGGCGTCGCTGGCCGTACTCGCGACCGCGGTGGTCGTGCGGTGGCGACGGCGCGAGTGCACGACCGTCGCTTGTTCACCCGTAGGGGCCTAGTGGACCGGATGTACTACTCGTGATAGTAAGTCACGGGTTGTTGTCCGGCAGGAGGCTTCATGAGGGTGCCGCACCTGGTGCTGGCGGTGTGCGTGGTCGCCTTGGCGGCCTTCCTGGCGATTCAGTTCGTCTTCGTGTTGCCTTTCATGGTCCAGAACGGCAACCAAGGTGCCGTCGCCGGCGCAACCACCGGGCAGGCCACCTTCGACATCACCAAAATTCCGCCGTTGGCGCGAGAAGTGGCTCCGATCATCACGTCATTCGTCGCCACGGACTGCCCGGAGCTCAACCCGTTGCGGGTGATCGCCGAAGTGCAGGCCGAGTCCGGCTGGCGGCCGGCCGCGTGGAGCAACGACAGCAATGGCGGTGCGGCCGGCCTTCTCCAGATCAATCAGGCGAACTGGAAAAACCTCGGCGGACAGCCGTGGGCGAGCGTTCCACCTCCGTCCGGAGCGGACATCTTCGATCCGTCCATCCACATGAGACTTGGACTCAAGTTCCTGTGCAGCAACTTGCGTGGAATGACCGCGCACATCAAACAGACGGGTAAATCGCTCGATCCTCACGACGCGATGAGCGTGTGCCACATCGCCGGATGCGGCCGGGTGTTGTTGAGCCGCACAGGGATTCCTCAGTCGGGGGAGGCGGGATGTGGTGATGAGTGTGTGTCTCTCATCCGCCGCTACCTCGACAACATCCGCAAGTACGAACGCGATTGGGCCGCAGCCGAGACCGCGCCTGCCGGTGATGGGGGACCGGTGCCAGGCGGAGCGGACCTGGCCGGGCTTCCCGCTCCAGCGCCCTACATCGGGCCGCCGACAGGATGCGTCGTCGACGACCCCACGACAGCGGGATGCCTCACCGCGGCCACTGCGCACGCGCTGCAACAGATCCGCACCGCCTTCGGGCCGCAGATCGCCTCGGTCACCTGCTATGGCGCGCGACCGGAGACACCGTTCAGCGACCATCCGACCGGCAAAGCGTGTGACGTGTTCCCGGACCGCTTCGGTGTGTTCCCGGCCGGCGAGCGGCTCGCGGCGGGCTGGCGAATGGCCTCCTGGACGCGGGCCTACGCGGGTCCGCTGAAGATCCGCTACATCATCTGGCAGGGGCGCTACTGGGATCCGACCACCGGTGACCAGGGAGGGTGGGGCGAGAAGTACACCGGCGCAGGTGTGTACGACGTCAGCAACCCCACCGGCGGTCACTACGACCACCTGCACATCAGTTTCACCGCGTGATCGAGGAGCGACGCGATGGCAGCCGGTAGTCCGAGAGGCGTTCTCCTAGCCGTACTGGCTGCCGGAGGCCTGTTGCTGGTGTCTGTGTCGATCGGTGAGGACACCAACGGTGGGCAAGCGCCGGTATCCACCAACACCATCGCTTCGCCGCCATCCCAGTCGCCGTCGCCTGCCGAAGAACCTCTCGGGCCCGCAGCCCGTTCCGCGATAGGCGAAACGCCGCTGCCACCTCTTTCGGGTGCACCATCAGCGGCGGCGGGAGCGAACTTCGCAGATCCCCGGTCCGTGGCCAAGGCATACGTCGAGGCTGCGCACTCGGCTGAGCCGGACGAGATCGGCCGTGCCAATCGCCGGGTGCTGACCTATCTCGCGCCCGAGAACCCAGACAACCCACGTGGCTCGCTGATCGTCGAGGCGACCGGCAAGGCGGTCGTGATCAGCGTGGAAGTGGCGGTCGGCAACGAGGAGCAGTCAGCGGCGACCACGAAGGCGACGTGGCGAACAGGCGACGGTCAACTCCGCGAAACCTTCGTCACGTTG
Organism: Lentzea kristufekii; assembly: GCF_033949925.1. Lineage (NCBI taxonomy): Bacteria > Bacillati > Actinomycetota > Actinomycetes > Pseudonocardiales > Pseudonocardiaceae > Lentzea > Lentzea kristufekii. The sequence goes on along the minus strand of NZ_JAXAVV010000038.1, from coordinate 30,294 downwards.
CGTCATCAAGCTGATGGGCGCTGGCTCGTCGCGGCCGAGATGGCACGGCTGCAGCCTGCAGATCGGTGAACGGACTGGTCAGGCTGGGCAGGCCACGGTTACGACGGCGAGCATCGCGCCCGCCGCGACCAGGACGGGGATGACCATGGCGGTGACGCCTGCGAGCCCGCAGGAGAGCAGCTGACGGCGCCGGCTTGCCGGAGCGGGTTCGTCGAGCAGTCGCTCGACGCGCACGTCCATGGAGGTACCGCTCATCGCCAAGGCCGTGCCCGGCGCACCGTGGCGAGACACCTTGAGCAGGGCGCTCCGCACCGCGTCTGCGCCGCATTCGCGGACAGCTGCTGCGTCCGCGACCAGTTCCACCAGCTCACGCAGCATGCCGGGCGCCAGCTTGAACAGCGGCAGGAACGGGAAAGCGCTGGCCATCGCCTCGCCGACCGCGACGATCAGGTGGTGGCGCCCGGTCAGGTGGGCGCGTTCGTGCGCGAGTACGGCGTCTACTTGGGCACCGCTCAGCTTCTTGGCCAGGCCGTCCGTCGCGACGATGACGCCAGGACGCCCGGTCAGGCTGAACGCCATTGGTTCGTCGTGCTCGAGCCACAGCGTCTCGCCGTCGCGACGTGCGGCGATGCGCAGGACCGCGAGGTGATCGGCACGCCTGCGCGCTCGTCGCCGCGCACTACCCACCGCGCCCACGACCAATCGCACACCCAGGCCGAGTAGCAGCAAGGCACCCACGACGCCGCTGACCGCCTCGACGCTGGGAGGAGTGCCATGCCGGACCGAGGACCAGCAGTCGCCCAGCGCGGCGATCAACGTCTCCCCGAACCCGTGGTTCGGGAGAAGGAGCAGAACGACACCACCGAGCGTGGTGAGAGCCACCGCCGCCGCCGATGTCAGCCACGCGACCACCGCGACCAGCGGATCACCACCGTTGACGACCCGGCGAGCCAGGACCGTCGGTGCGAGCCAGCTCATCAGCGCGGCGCCGATCAGCAGCGAGACCGCGACCGTCATGAGGCGGACGACCTTTTCTTCTTCTTCGGCAGGGCTCGGCGCAGGAGCTCGGACTCGCGCTCCGTCGCCGATTGTGCGAAGTGCATCAGCACGGCCTCGGGATCACCTGACGAGACGAGGACGTCACGGACGGTGCGGGCGGCTGCTTCGGCGCGACTCAGCGTCGGCTCGTACCGGTAGGCCTTGCCTTCGAGCTCGCGAGTGACCCAGCCCTTGCGGTGCAGGTTGTCGAGCACGGTCATCACGGTGGTGTACGCGAGCTTCTTTCCCGTTTCGAGCCGGTCGAGCACATCGCGCACCTTGAGCGGCTGTTCATCCCACAGGATGTGCATCACCGCGGCTTCCAACTCACCAAGTCCGTGCATCGTTCCTCCTGGCGGAGAGGATACGGCAGGAGGAGTCGAACCTGACTACGATTCGCTATAGTAGATGACGGCTGGGGTCCCCCGTCCCAGTCATCGGACTCACCGAGGAAATCCCCCAGACTCGGTGAGAACAGCGTTCAGGCCGGGGCGAACTCGGTTCGCCCCGGCCTGAACGTCCTTCGCGGGTCAGCCCTGCTTCAGCAGCCCCTGCATCTCGGTGATCTCAGCCTGCTGCGCGGTGATGATGTCCTGCGCCAGCTTCTTGCTCTCGGCGTTGCTGCCCTTTTCGATGTGGGTCTTGGACATCTCGATCGCACCCTGGTGGTGCTTGATCATCATTTCCACCCACATGCGATCGAACTCGGCACCCGTGGCTTGTCCGAGCTTGGCCATCTCATCGGCGGTCATCATGCCGGTCCCGGAGCCGTGGCCCGTCGAACCGTGGTCCATGCTGGGCATGGTCGACGCGGCCGGGGAAGCGCCCCACTTGGAGAGCCACGCCGTCATCGTCTTGATCTCCGGGTCCTGTGCGCCTTCGATGCGCTTGGCGAGATCGGTCACCTTCGGGTTCGTGCTCTTGCCCGGCACCATCTTGGCCATGTCCAGCGCCTGCTGGTGGTGGGCGATCATCTCCTGGGCGAACTGCACGTCGTGATCGTTGTGGTCCGCCGCTTGCTGGTCCGATGCCGGGGTCGAGGCAGCGGTCGAGTTGTGCTGCATGCCCCCCATGTCGTTGCTGCCGCTGCTGCACCCGGTGACGAGCGCGACAGCCGCGAGGCCGACGACGATCAGAGACTTCCTCATTGGTGGTTATTCTTCCTTCTGCGCTGGGAAAGTGACTTGCCTCTGAGGACCGGGCTGATCACAACCTCAACACGCACAGGGAACTGAGCAAGTCGCGACCGCCTCTGGGCGGCGGTCGGTCGGGAGCGCGTGGCCACGCCGCCGACGCGAGGATGTGACCCGCGATCGGCCGTGCAGTGCGCAGCAGTAGCCACGCGAGCAAAAGCAGAGATACGACGGCACAGAGCACGGCAACGCACAGGTGTAACATCTCGTGCGTCGGCTGCGGTGCGGGGTCCTCGGAAGGCGGCGCGTGGTGAGCGCTCGTGGACATGGACCCGTGCGCGGGCGACATGTCGTTGCTCACGTTGACGTGATGCATCCCGACGACGCCGAGAAACAGCACACACAGCAGGACCCACTGGGTCGTCTTGCTGTGCGCGCCCAGGGCCATGTAACTACCGTACCTAGTAGGTCGCATCACTGCTTTGTACGGGTCAGCGCTCCGACCGGTTCAACAGCAGGCACGCGGTTGAGCGCGTGCAGGCTCCAGGCACAGAACAGCCCAAGCGCCGTCAGAGCCAGCCACGGCAACGCAGGCACCCCCGCTGCCCGCGCCAGGTCGAGCGCGGTGCCGGTGAAGAGGTTTCCGGCAAGGATGCCAACGCCTACCACCGTGTTGTACAGCCCGTAGTGAGTGGCGACCAGCCGATCGCCGGACAGCGCCACGATCGTGTCCATCTCGAACGGGAACACGACCATGGTGCCGAACGCCACCAACGTGGCGGACAGCAGCACCGGTACGTACGCCATCACCCCGGTGGACGGTGTGGGCAGCGCCGGCGGCAGGAAGGCCGCCGCCATCAGCAGCATCCCGATCACCAGTGACCTGTCGGTGCCGAACTTGCGCCGGAACCACCCCGTGACGCGCAGCTGTCCGACGATGGCCAGCACACCGGAGACCGCGAACAACGCGGCGACCAGCACGGTGCCGCCGACGCCGTCGCCTGCGACGTGGCGTGCTTCCAGCGGGAGTGCCAGATAGATCTGGAAGGACAGCACGTACGAGCCGATCATTGCGACGGCGAACAGCACAAACCTGCGGTTTCCGAACACGCCACGCCAGTCCTGGAGCACGGAGTTGTCGGTGCGAGTCGTGGCTTTGCGGGCCGGGAGCGACCTGATCTGCAACACGGTGAGCACGGCGAACACAACGGCGGCGACCGCGCAGGTCAGCGAGAAGTCGACGCCGGTCAGCACCAGCCCGATGAGCGGACCGACCAGGATTCCGGTCTGGTAGAAGACGTTGAACAAGGCGAACGCCTCGACCCGTCGTGGTCCGGCGTCGTTCGCCACGTAGGCGCGTACCGCCGGGTTGAACAGAGCGCCGGCGAATCCGGTCGCCGCCGAGGCGATGACGAGTGCTGGCAGCGTGTCCACGAAGCCGAGCAGGCCGAAGCCTGCTGTCCGCAGGGCGCAGCCGGCGACGATCAATGGCTTGTACCCCAACCGGTCCGCGAGCGTGCCGCCGATGAGGAACATGCCCTGCTGGGAGAAGTTCCGCACCCCCAGGACGAGCCCGATCGCCCAGCCGGCGAGCGCGAGCTCGCCGGACAGGTAGACGGCGAGATAGGGCATCAACATGTAGAAACCGACGTTGATGCTGAACTGGTTGAGCAGCAGCAGTTGTACCGGCCGGTCGAACGACCGGAACTGCCGAACGATGTTCGTCACGACTGATGCCTCATCGGGTCCGCGACATTCCGGCAGCGCGTCCACGCGGTGACTTCGCGGTCGCTCGTGGCGGTGATCTCTTCTGGATCAGGGCTCGGAGGCGTCACGAGCAGGTCGTTCGCGGCGCAGTAGGTGTCGTTGTAGATCGTGTCGAAGTACCGGTGCGGACCGTCCGGGAAGACGGCCGCGATGCGCACGTCGGGGTCGTGGGTGCGGGCCAGCCAGCTGGACACCACCGCCACCGCGCCGACGCTCCACCCGCCGCTGGCGTGGTGCCGGGAGGCGAGTCTGCGGCAGGCCCACACGGACTCCGCGGGGTTGACCCAATGCACCTCGTCGAACGCCGAGTAGTCGACGTTGCGCGGGAAGATGCTGGACCCCAGCCCGCGCATGAGGCGCGGCCGTGCGGGCTGGCCGAAGATCGTCGAGCCGATCGTGTCGACCCCGACCAGCCGCAGGTCGGGGAAGTACTCCCGCAGCACTCGCGACACTCCTGCGGAGTGCCCGCCGGTGCCGACGGAGCACACGAGCACGTCGACGCGGCCGAGCTGCGCGACGAGCTCCAGCGCGAGCGACTCGTAGCCCGCCACGTTGTCCGGGTTGTTGTACTGGTCAGGACAGTACGAGCCGGGCGTCTCGGCGAGGATCTGCTCGACGCGGTCGCGCCGGGCCTGCTGCCAGCCGCCGGTGGGATGCGGAGCTGGGACGAGATCGACCTGGGCGCCGTGCGCCTGCAGCATCTGCTGCACGATCGGCTCCATGCCGGGATCGGTGACCAGGGTGACCGGATGGCCGTAGACGATGCCGGCGAGTGCGAGCCCCAGCCCGAGAGTGCCGCTGGTCGACTCCACGATGGTGCCGCCGGGTGCCAGTTCGCCGCGTTCACGGGCCTTGGCGATCATGTGCAGTGCCGGGCGGTCCTTCATGCCGCCGGGGTTGAAGCCTTCGAGTTTGGCCCAGAACCCGTGTGAAGACAGGCCGGACAGGTCGTCGATCCACTGGACCGGGGTGTTGCCGACGACCGATGCCGGGCTGTGGCAGAGCGGTGCGGACGACGACGTGAGCATGCGTGCGGGAGGAACGGCCAGCGTGCCGGGCTGGCCCTGGGTGACGAGCATGGTGTCCTCAAGGTTGTGCGCGTGGTTCGGAAGAAGTGATCGAGAGCAGCACGGACTGGCGAAACCGGTGTTGTTGCCGGGGTTCCGCCTGCACTGCTGCGCGCTGATCAGTTCCGCGCGATGCTGAGGAGGACCAGAAGCTGGCGGCCCGGTCTGGGCGGACCGCTTGCGCCCGCCCAGAAAGCTGGGCCGAGTCCACTGGGGACGGTGGAGGTCTCAGTGCCGAGGTTGGCCGGAACGTCGTGGCTGGAGGACCGCGCGTCCCACGCCATGTCGTCCGGGCGATGCAGGGCACGGTCGAGCGCGGCCTTGCGGTGAACAGGCTCGCGGTCGTGGTGACAATGGTCGGAAAGCGCGGGCTCCGCGGCATGCGCGGGGCTGTGGCTGTGCAGTGCTCCGGTCGCGTGTTCGTGGCTGGCGCCGGCCGAAGCATGGCCTTCCGCGGAGCAGAGCGCGCTCAAGACGAAAAACGACAGCACGGCGAGCACGACGGCCAACGCCGTCGATCGGACGCCACGGAGTGTTGTCGTCTGGATCCGCACGGTTACGAACATATCGCGATCGCGATACGAGCGGGAATCGCTCAATCGTGTCCATTGTGGACATATGATCACCTGTAATGCCGCGTTTGCCCTGGACGATCCACCTGGTGTGGCGAGTTGTCATCATGATCGCTGTCAAACGTGAATGCCGAAGTCGCATGGGGGATGACGGACCCGCCGTGTTCCGGGTCACAGCGCCGAACTACTAGGTCGGCTAGTAGACAATGCCGTGATGTTGCCGTAATTTGCGCCAAGGCATCGGGGGAGGCCTGTTCCCGACTACGGAGGTATGCGCGACGTGACGTCGCAACGACTCAAGCCCGGCACGCGAGGTGCACTGGCGGCTGCGGCGGTTCTGGCGGTGGTCGGCAGCAGTTCTGGTTCGGCTGGTGCCCAGCCCCCAGGCGACCCGGTCGAGCAGTATGAGGAGCTGAGCCAGCAGGCGGAGAAGCTCAACGACGATGTGCTCAAGGCGCAGGAGAACCTCGACGCCAAGAAGGCCGAGCTGTCCGAGGCCGGCGCGGAGCTGAACCAGGCCAGGCAGGCTGGGGAGCAGCTGCGCGGTCAGGTCGATGTGCTCACCGAGGTCACCTTCCAGGGTGCACGGTTCAACGGGCTTTCCGCGCTGCTCGTCAGCGACTCCCAGCAGGACTTCCTCAACCGCATGTCCGCGCTGGAAGTGTTGGCGGCCGACAACGCGGAGTCGATGGGCAAGCTGTCGGCCGCGGTGGAACAGGCGAACGGCGTTCAGCAGCGTGCCGAGAAGGCGGCCAACGAGGCGGCGGTCGTCGCTGAGGACGTCAAGAAGCGCAAGTCAGACCTGGACGGCCGCATCACTGAGCTCCGCAAGGCTGTGAACAACCTCAGTTCGGCTCAGAAGTCCGGCCTCGGGTTCGGTCAGGTCAAGGACACCGGCACCTACCTGGGGCCTCCCGGTGCGGCCAACACCGCCCTGCAGGCGGCACTGTCCAAGCGTGGCTCGCAGTACCAGTGGGGCGGCAACGGTCCGAACGCCTTCGACTGCTCCTGCTTGACGAAGTGGGCCTACGCTGCGGCCGGAGTCACGCTGCCTCGAGTGGCGGTGGACCAGTACCGGGTCGGCAAGCCGATTGCCCAGAACGAGCTCCAGCCTGGTGACCTGGTGTTCTACGACGACGGCACCGGCAATCCCGCAGCGATCCACCACGTCGCCATGTACGTGGCCGAAGGCAAAATGGTGGACGCGCCGACCGAGGGGCAGCTCGTGGACGTGCGTTCGCTCCGCGGCGACGGCCACTACATCGGCGCCCGGCGGATCGTCGGCTGACTCGATGTCCCGACACGCACGAACCGTTACGCTGCACCGCTCCACACGCCTGTCTACCCACGTGTTCATCGCCGGCGTCGCCGCTGGAGCCGCCGCAGCGGCCTTCCAGCTCGACGCCGCACCGAAGGATGCGCCTGTCCAGGCACAGGGACAAGTCCTGCTGTCGGCCAACCTGTCCGGTGTGGACGGTGTCGGTGGTGACAACGCCGGGCCGAGCCTGTTGCGAGTCCGCCAGCAGCCTGACCACGACGAGGTGGAGCGGCTCAACACGAGTCTGCGTCTCACCGCGCAGCGAGATGCGGAAGCAGCTGCACGGCGCAAGGCCGAGTATCAGGCGGAACAGGCGCGGAAGATCAAGGTCTTCGCGCCGACGCAGGGCACGATCACGTCCAACTACGGTCCCCGATGGGGAACGACGCACTACGGCCTCGACATCGCCAACCGCATCGGAACGCCGATCCGATCCGTGACGGACGGCGTCGTCGTGGAAGCGGGACCGGCCAGCGGCTTCGGACTGTGGGTCAAGATCGAGCACGCGGACGGCACCACGGCCCTGTACGGCCACATCAACAGCTACGCCGTGCGCGAAGGACAGAAGGTGAGTGCCGGCCAGGTTATCGCCCAGGTCGGGAACCGCGGCATCTCCACCGGACCGCACCTCCACTTCGAGATCTGGGACCAGGCCGGGAGAAAGCTTGATCCGTTGGCGTGGGTGCAAGGACATGGAGTGCAGATCGCATGAGTCGCATGTGGAAGTTGGCTGTCCCGATCCTGCTTTTCACCACCGCATGTGCGAACAACACCACATCAACAGCTCAGGATCCGCCTGCTCCTCCGGCAACTCTCGCGCACGTGCACGGTCTCGGCATCAATCCCGCTGACGGCATGTTGTATGCGGCAAGCCACTTCGGTGTCTTCACTGTGCCCGCAGACAAAGCTCCCGAGCGCGTGGGCGACCGCGCGCAGGACACCATGGGTTTCGTCGTCGTAGGTGCCAACCACTTTCTCGGCAGCGGTCATCCTGATCGGCTCGAACCGGACACCGCACCGCACCTCGGCTTGATCGAGAGCAAGGACGCGGGCCGCACGTGGCAGACGCTCTCGCTGAAGGGTGCGGCCGACTTTCACTCGTTGGAGGTCAAGCACAACCGCGTGTACGGCTACAACAGCCAGAACGGCCAGATCATGGTCAGCGACAACCGGCGTGACTGGGACAGCCGCGGCCGTGTCGCGATGGTCGACTTCACGATCAGTCCGACAGATCCGGACGTCATCCTCGCTGCTACGGAGCAAGGTGTGGTGCGTAGCAACGATGGCGGCAGGACGTTCGCGTCGACTGCTGGCAGCCCGCGCCTGACGCACCTCGACTGGTCTGATGGCGACATCGTCATCGGTGTCGCATCGGATGGAATCGTGCACGTGAGCGGCGATTCCGCTGCGACGTGGATCGCGAGAGGCCGGATCGCCGGTACGCCTGCGGCGCTGGCCACCAAGGGCTCCGACGTGTACATCGCAACGGAGTCCGCCATCCACATTTCCACCGACAGTGGCAGCACGTTCACGATTCGCCAGTCACTGAAGTGAACTGCCACAGGCCGATCGATCGAATGCCGACCATGCCCCTTGCTGGAACGGCACCTGGCCGATCGGTCCGGTGGAACCGCGGTGATCGCCGGTCGATGGCGGGCATGGCCGCATTCGTACTGCTGCTCAACCTGCTCGACTGGGGTTTGCTGGTGCAAGCAGGCCGATGAAGACCATCCACAGGCCGCCATCCCTGATCCGGCGAGGAACTCCACGGCGACGATCCGGAACGGCTCCTCGACTGTTGACGGGACGTCCGCTCCCGCCCTGACTGCTTCTGCCCTGAGCACGAGTCACGAGCGGCCGTTCGGCGTGACCGACGGGGCGGCGGCGCCTGCCTGCACTGCGGCGTTCCTCTGATGTGGACTGCCGCAGGTCGTAGTCGGCAGGTCAGATCCTCCTCCACATTTGTCCGTCGACAGTGGACGGAGTTCGACGGTCCCTGAACTGGAGTGCCGCACGGCTCGCGGCGACCTGCTGCTCGACGTACCTGGTCGCCTGGACGGTCGGTGCTGCCGGGCGAGCAGGGGAGGGCCTTTGGGAGGTCGCCGGAGAAGCACGAAGGCCCTTTCCGTGCTCGAACCCGTGAGCGACCGTGTTGAGACCGACTACTTGTGAGGAGTTCATGATGATGTTCTGGTACGGCGAGGGCATGAGTGGTTGGGGATACGCCTTCATGTCCGTCAGCATGATTCTGTTCTGGGGACTGGTCGTTCTCGGGATCGTGGCCTTCGTCCGCTACCTCGGCCGTGCCGCACGGCCGATGGGCGCACCGGATCGGCCAACGCCCGAGCAACTGCTGGCCGAGCGGCTCGCCCGCGGCGAGATCGACGAGGACGAGTACCGGCGGCGCAGGGACGCGCTGGGCTCAACCACGACGTCGAGTTCCTGACCTTCGGTCGAAGTCACGGCTCGACGAAGCCGGTCGAGCCGTCGACGAGGAGTGTTCCGTCGGTGATCGTTCGGGTGGCATCGAGCCTGCCGTTGATCAGGGGATATCGAATTCGCGGGCTTCGATGGCGGCGCTCGCGATGCTGAACAGCGGTGTCCGCACCGGTGTGGCGCGGGAGTCCTCGCTGGGTGTCCTCGGCTCGGACGCGAAGGTGGCGAACCGACGAACATTCACGGGTCGGGTTCCTGACCTCGACATCGGTGCGGCGAGCGATGACCGTGTGGCCGAGCGTGTCGACGGGCAGCGTGCGACCGGCCAGCCTCCAGGTGAACGATCACAGCACGACGAGCGCACTCCCGTTGAGACGCGGCGGCAATGCCGGAATCCGGCCGAACCTGATGCCTTCACTCAGGTCGTGCCTCTGTCTGAACCGCGTGGTCACCTTCACCTGCCGCTGTGCGGCACGTTGGCGAGCAGTCCTGCGAGCAGTGCGGCTTCCTCGGCCGCTGCGACAGCTGGGAGCTGTCCTGTGCTCACCGCGTCCATGGCCTCGGTGAGATGACACGCCAGCACTTGCTGTCCCACCGCCCGTAACGCGCCCTGCACCGCGGCGAGCTGGATCGGGACGTCCTCGCAGGGGCGGTCCTCGGCAAGCATCCGTTCGATGCCGGTGACCTGGCCGGCGACGCGCCTCAGGCGCCTGCGTAGCGGCGCGTGCTCGCCGGCGTCGTCGACGGGTGCGGGTGATGCCATCATCCCCTCCGAGATTGTCCGAACACCTCTTCAGGGTCGTCGCGGGCGTCGCCGGGCAGCAGGGCACAACGTCGCGGGCGGGCGGATTCGAAGGTCTCACCTCTGCGTCAGGTGAAGTCGCCATCCTGTTTTTGGAAAACGAAAATCTCCTATGTCTGGTCGTAGTTCAGGGTAGGGGACCAGGGCCCGTGTCCGGCGGGACCTTCGGATTCCGGTGATCGCGACGTCGTGCCCTGATGGCGGGCGGATCGGGCGGTGATGCTCGACGCACGCCTAGGAGAAGAGGACGTCATGAAACGCCAACACCTCGGGCTGTACGCGATCGCACTGGCGATTCTGATCGTCGGGCTGGCCGTCGTGGGAGTCCCGCTCAGCACACTGCTGTTCGGCCTGCTCGTGGTGGGCTGCCCGCTGATGATGATGTTCATGATGGGCGGCCACGGTGGTCATGGTGGCCACGGCGGATCGGACAAGCAGCAACTCGATAGGCACAACTCAGGCCGGTCGTGATGGCTGACGCCGCGTATGGGCTGTGGCCTCTGGTCTTCCTGAACATCGTGTTGTTCGTGGTGTTCGCGATGAGCTTCTTCCAGCCGCGGACCAAGCGCGACTGGCGGGCGATGGGGGCCTTCACCGCGTTCCTCGTGGCTCTGTTCACGGAGATGTACGGCATCCCGCTGACCATCTACCTGCTGGGTAGTTGGCTCGGATCCAGGTTCCCGTTGCTGCGAGACACGCATGCGGGCGGACACCTCTGGAACGACCTGATCGGCTGGACGGGCGATCCGCATCTGAGCCCGTTCCACCTGGCCAGCTACGTGGCGATCGCGGCTGGCTTCTGGTTGATCTCCGCCGCGTGGGTCCGGTTGCACGAGGCGGCCAAGGAGAATCGGCTGGCCACGGCAGGGCCGTACGCGCGGGTCCGGCACCCGCAGTACGACGGGTTCCTGCTGGTGATGATCGGCTTCCTGCTGCAGTGGCCGACCATCCCCACACTGATCATGTTTCCGGTCCTGGTCGCGGTGTACGCCCGGCTGGCACGCAGCGAGGAACGCGAGGTGGCTCAACGGTTCGGAGATGCCTGGACCGCTTACGCAGCGCGCACTCCGGCCTTCCTGCCCCGGCTGCGTTCGACGCCGGCTCGAGTCCGGAGGTAGTGATGAACAAGAAGACCGTGCGCGCCGGGATCGTGGCCGCCACCGTCCTGGGTCTCTTCTACGCGTCTGTCGTCGGCGGCGTCGGAGGGCTCGACCACCTGGCCCAGCAGGCCGTGGACGACTGGCCGTGGCTCGTGCTGATCCTGGCCGGGTTCGGCACCCAGGTCGGCTTGTTCGTCGAACTGCGCCGCCGTCAGCGGTTGCAGGTGGACGTGCGCGCGGCCGCGGGCACGGGCGCGGGTGCCTCCGCAGTCGGCATGGTCGCGTGCTGCGCTCACCACGTGGCCGATCTCGCGCCGATCATCGGCGCGTCCGGCGCAGCCGTGTTCCTCACCGCATACCGGACTCCGATCATGGTGATCGGGATCGTGATCAACGGACTCGGGGTGTTCCTCTCTGCCCGGCGGCTGCGCCGCACTCCAGTCCCAGCAGGACGGTGAGACGTCATGGTTCACATCACCACGTCGTGGCGCGGTGTCGCCGTTCTGGTCGCAGCCGCGCTGGCCATCCTCGGAGTGATCGCGTGGTCGCTCTCCCGACCTGACGAGAACACCCCGGACCTGGGTACCCGCACGGTGCAGGCCGGCGATGTCGAGGTGACGATGACCGCGCTCGCCCTGAACGGTTCCGGCGCCGTGTTCAAGATCGTGCTCGACACCCACACCGTGGAGCTGGACCTCGACCTCGCTGCCTCGGCGCAGCTGACCGTCAACGGAGCAGTTGCCGACGGCGCCGTCTGGGAAGGCCAGGGCCCTGGAGGGCACCATCGCGAAGGAACGCTGCGGTTCGCCACCCCGGTTCCTGCGGGTGCAACGGCCGACCTGCGTGTCATCGGACTTCCCCAAGACGTGACCGGCACCTGGAGTGCGCCATGACCGTCGGGCTTCCCACACATATCACCGATGCGCTGGTGGCATCCGGGATCGAGAAGACCTACCGGCGTGGTATCTGGCCGGTCCGGCACCGCCAGGACGTGCTGCGCGGCGCTGACCTGACCCTGCGTCCCGGCGAGGTGGCGGGCCTCGTAGGGGAGAACGGCTCTGGCAAGTCCACCCTGATGAAGATCCTGGTCGGTGCGTTGCGCCCGGACGCGGGAACCGTGTCGGTGTCGGGCCAGCTCGGATATTGCCCGCAGGAACCGGTGATCTACGAGCGGCTCACCTGCGACGAGCACTTCGAACTGTTCGGCCGCGCATACCGGATGAGTCAGGAGGCGGAGCGCAGGTCCCGCCGCGAGTTGTACGAGGCGCTGGGCTTCGAGCGGTACGCGACCACACGGGCCGACCAGCTCTCCGGCGGCACGCTGGCGAAGCTGAATCTCGGTCTGGCAATGCTGGCCGATCCCGAGGTGTTGCTGCTCGACGAGCCCTACGCGGGGTTCGACTGGGACACCTATGTCCGGTTCTGGCAGCTGGTGGCGCAACGGCGGGAATCCGGCCGCTCGGTGCTGATCATCAGCCATTTCGTCGCCGACGAGGAACGCTTCGACCGGATCGTGGACCTGCGTGACGGGCGGACGGTACCGAGATGACCACGGTGTTGTTCGTGCGGCGGTTCCTCACCGAATACGCCCGCAACCCGGTCAACCTGCTGGTGCTGGTGCTCGTGCCGGTGGTGTTCGTCGTGGTGGCGGCCGGATCGATGGCCGAGGCGGCGAAGCTGCTCGGCGGCACCGGGCCGTCCGTGGAGACCGCGGCGGCCGGGTGGGCGGCTGGATTCCTGGCCGGGGTGGCCATGTACTTCCAGCTGCGGGCCGCACGGGCCGCGGATCGCCGGCTCGTGCTCGCCGGCCTGCCGTCCGCCCGCCTGGTCGCCGCCCGCATGGCGACGGGACTCGCACTGGCCGTGCTGGTGTCCGCCGCCGCGCTGATCGCGCTCGCAGCACGCACCGGCATCGACGCGCCGGGACGGGTCGTCGCGGGAACGCTCATGTTCGCGGTGATCTACCTCGCGATCGGCGCACTCACCGGGGTGCTCGTGCGCAATCCGGTCAACGGCACCGTGCTGATCCTCTTCGTGTGGATCATGGACGTCTTCTTCGGTCCCGCGATCGGTTCACCGGACCGGCTCGCCACCCGCTGGTTCCCGACCCATTTCGTGACACTGTGGATGGTCGACCTGCCCTCCCGCCACGGCGGTCGGCCCGGCGACCTCGGCTGGGCTTCGACCTGGACGCTCGGCGCACTGCTGGCGGCCTGGTTCGTGGTCACGGCCACCACGCGGGTCGCGCACCGCGGCACCGGCCGTGGTGGTCAGTTCACCACCGGCTTGCGCATGGGGCTGCGCGACTACCGGCGCAACCCGGTGCTCTGGGTATTGCTGATCGTCGTTCCGGTCGTGTTCATCTGGCTGGCCAAGGTGATCACCCCGGACGGGCGCATGGTTCTGTCCCTTGTGGACAACGGACAGGAGTCCTCGTTCTCATTCTGGCTGCCGGATGTCCACGCGGGGACCATGACCCCGATCGCGATCGGATCGCTGGCCACCCTTGCCGGGCTGTTCGTCGTTCTCGACGCACGATCCGGAGATCAGCGGCTCACGTTGGCCGGGTTCCGCACCGGCGCGCTGCTGTCGTCCCGGCTGACGGTGATCGGCTTCGCTGTCCTGCTGGTAACGGCGGCATCTCTCTCGGTCACCGCCACGGTGTTCGACGCCCGGCAGTGGGGCGTCTACGCGGGTGGCAACGTCCTTCTCGCCGCGACCTACGCGCTGCTCGGGGTCTGCCTGGGGCCGATCTTCGGCCGCGTGTCCGGTGTGCTCATCGCATTCCTGGTGCCGTTCCTGGACATCGGCATCGCGCAAAGCCCCATGCTGCGTGGCGAGCCAGCCGCCTGGGCGCGGTTCCTGCCCGGCTACGGCGCCGACCGGGTGCTCCTGGACGGTGCGCTGACCGCGACCTTCGACGAGTGGCGAGCCTTGCTGCTGGGCATCGGCTGGCTGGTCGTGCTCGGGCTGGCCGCGGCCCGACTGTTCCGGAGGAGTCCGGCATGAGCCCATTCAACCGCCGCGCCTTCCTCGGGGTCACCGCGCTCGGTGTTTTGACGGCCTGCACGTCCGAAGCCGGATCTCCGCTGATTCTGCCCACCGATCCGCTGGTGGGGCAGGCAGAAGCGGCACGCGGCGGCACCGGCCGCACCCGATCGGTCACGATCACGGCCACGACCGGGCAGATCGATCTCGGCGGTCCGGTGGTCAGCACGTGGACCTATGACGGAGCCGCGCCAGGACGGGAGCTCCGAGTGGGTGCGGGAGACCTGATCGAGGCTCGCTTGGTCAACCAGCTGCCCGTGGACACTTCCGTCCACTGGCACGGATTGGCACTGCGCAACGACATGGACGGGGCCCCGCATCTCACCCAGCCGCCGATCAAGCCGGGAGAGACGTTCACCTACCGGTTCATCGCGCCGTCGCCCGGCACGTACTGGTTCCACCCGCACACCGGGACTCAGCTGGACCGCGGCCTGTACGCGCCGCTGATCGTCGAGGATCCTGCAGAGCCCGGCCGGTACGACGCCGAGTGGACGGTCGTGCTCGACGACTGGATCGACGGCACCGGCACCACGCCGGACGAGGTGCTCGCCGGTTTGCGTCAGCGCGGTGGCCACTCCATGCACGGCATGGGCGGTGCCGCGGCCCAGCAGCTCACCGGTGACGTGACCTATCCGCACTATCTGATCAACGGCCGCGTTCCGGCGGCGCCGGTCACCTTCCAGGCGGGGCCGCGGCAGCGTGTCCGCGTCCGGTTCATCAACGCGGGTTCCGACACCGCTTTCCGGGTCGCGCTTGGTGGACATCGCATGACAGTGACCCACACCGACGGTTTCCCGGTCGTTCCGGTGACCACCGACGCGCTGCTGATCGGCATGGGTGAGCGCTACGACGTGCTGATCGAACTCGGTGACGGTGCGTTCGGGTTGGTGGCACAGGCCGAAGCCAAGTCCGGTGTCGCGTTCGCGGTGGTGCGCACCGGCTCGGGCGGTGTGCCTGAACCGACTGTGCAACCCGCAGAGCTGCGCGGAAAGGTCGTCGGGTACGCGGATCTGAGGTCGGCCGACTCGGTGGTGTTGGCTGCCAAGCAGCCCGACGTCGTGCACCGGCTCGCGCTCACCGGAGGAATGATGAGCTACGAGTGGGGGATCAACGGGCGTGCGGGTGATCTCACCAACCCTGCACGGGTCCGAAGTGGACAAAGAGTGCGCGTCGAGTTCGTGAACAGCACGATGATGTGGCACCCGATGCACCTGCACGGCCACACGTTCCAGATCGCCGGCGGGCCACGCAAGGACACCGCGATCGTGCTGCCGGGTCAGACGGTGGCCTGTGACTTCGACGCCGACAATCCCGGCCAGTGGATGGTCCACTGCCACAACACCTACCACGCCGAAGCGGGCATGGCGACGGCACTGGGCTACCAGACGTGATCGCCGCGCGTGCCGAGGCAACAGGGGTGCGTCCGTGGCGCATGCTGATCGTCGTCGTGGGCTGGGGTTCGTGCTATGTGCTGATCACGTGGGGCATGCGGGACGCTTCAGTGCTGTGGTTCGCCTCCCTGCGCGCCCTGGTGACCGGACTGTTGCTGCTCGCCGTTCTCTTGATCGCCGGCCGGGAGGCGAACGCGACAGTGCTTCCCCGCCGAGCAGGTACTTGGGGTCTCATCTGCGTGTTGGCGCTGACAAATGTCGCGCTCACCTTCGGTGCGATGTTCGCCAGCACGAGCGGCCTGACAAGCGGGGCCGCCGCGGTGCTGAGCAACTCGGCGCCGTTGCTGATCGTGTTGCCCGCCTGGTGGTTGTACGCCGAGCGACCACGGGCGGTCGAGATCGCGGGGGTGGCGCTCGGATTCGGCGGGCTGGTGCTGGTGGCCGCGCCGACCGGTCTCGGCGGGGGAGCAGGCCTCGCGGTGCTGGCCGCCGCCGGTATCACCGCGGGTGCACTGCTGGCCCGCCGCCTGACCGATGTCGACCTGCTCGCCCTGGGCGTGTGGCAGTTCCTGATCGGCGGCACGGTTCTGTCGGTGGTCGCCGTGGTCACCGAAGGCCCGCCCACCACCATCACCTGGAGCGCCCGGTTCATCACGGCGCTGTTCGTGCTTTCCGCAGGCGCGACAGCACTGCCGTACGTGCTGTGGTTCGGCGAGCTGCGCCGCGCATCGCTCACCTCGGTCACCGCCTGGACGCTGCTCGTCCCGGTGGTCGGCGTCGCGTTCGGTGTTGCGGTTCTCGGCGAGCGCGTCACGCTGATGGAGGGGCTTGGCGACGCGATCGTCATCGCGGCTCTCCTGTTGGTAATCCAGTCCAGTCGGGCCGCACATCGACCGCGGGCCAGGAAGGCATGATCATGAGTGATCACACCAGCACAGCCGTGCTCGACGTCAGCGGACTGCGGTGGGCGTCCGAGCAGAACGTCGTCAACGCCAGGCTGGGCAGGCGACCCGGAGTGCTCGACGTCTCGGTCAATCCCACGGCCCAGACGGCGACGGTGGTCTTCGACCCGTCCCGCACCTCCGTCGCCGCGCTGCGTCAGTGGGTGATCGACTGCGGCTACCACTGCGCCGGCCAGTCGGTGCCCCATCACATCTGCGACCCCATGGAGGAGCCAGACAGGGCCGGGCACGACCACGACCATCACGATCACGATCACGATCACGCGGAGACGTTGCGGTCTCCGCACGAGGCGATGGGCCACGGAGGGCACACCGGCATGTCGATGGCGGCGATGGTCGCCGACATGCGCAACCGCTTCCTGGTCGCGCTGGTGTTCTCACTCCCGATCGTGTTGTGGTCGCCGATCGGCACCGAGGTGTTCGGCCTGCACCTGCCGACGCCGTTCGGGGTGCGGCAGGACGTGTGGGCACTGGTGCTCAGCCTGCCGGTGATCTTCTACTCGTGCTGGATCTTCTTCGACGGAGCGGTCAGGGCACTGCGGGCCAGGACGCTGGACATGATGGTTCTCGTGGCGGTCGCCGTCGGATCGGGATGGCTGTACTCACTGGTCATCACGCTGACCGGTGGCGGTGAGGTGTTCTACGAGGCAGCGACCGTGCTGGCGGCGTTCGTGCTGCTGGGGCACTGGTTCGAGATGCGGGCCCGCGGCGGCGCCAATGACGCGATCCGCACGCTGCTCGACCTCGCGCCGCCCAAGGCCGTCGTGATCCGCGACGGTGAACCGGTCGAGGTGAGCACCGCCGAGGTCGTCGTCGGGGACCTGCTGCTCGTCCGGCCCGGCGCGAAGATCGCCGTCGACGGCCTGGTCGAGGAGGGCGAGTCGGAGGTCGACGAGTCGATGGTGACCGGCGAGAGCCTGCCGGTGCACAAGGCCCCCGGCTCTGCGGTCATCGGCGCCACCATCAACGCCAACGGCGCCCTGCGCGTCCGGGCGACCAAGGTCGGCTCTGACACCGCACTGGCCCAGATCGTCAAGCTCGTGCAGGAGGCGCAGAACTCCAAGGCGCCCGGCCAGCGGCTCGCCGATCGCGCTGCGTTCTGGTTGGTGTTGGTGGCCCTCATCGGCGGTGGCGCCACCCTCGCCACGTGGCTGCTGACCGGCAGCACGTTCGCCACCGCGATGCTGTTCGCGATCACGGTCGTGGTGATCACCTGCCCGGACGCGCTCGGTCTGGCCACGCCGACGGCGATCATGGTCGGTACGGGCATGGGTGCGAAACGCGGTGTGCTGTTCAAGAACGCCATGGCATTGGAGACCTCCGCGCGCATCCAGGTCGTCGTGATGGACAAGACCGGCACCCTCACCAAGGGCGAGCCCGAGGTCACCGACGTGATCATCGACGGCATGCCGCAGGACGAGCTGCTGCGGCTGGTGGCCGCCGTGGAACGCGAGTCCGAACATCCGCTCGCCGAGGCCGTCGTCCGTCATGCCGACGCACTCGGCGTCGCTGCCGCCAGCGCCGAGCGGTTCGAGAACGTGCCAGGACACGGCGCGATCGCGCATGTGGACGGTCGCCGTGTGGTGATCGGGAACCGGCGCCTGCTCGAGAGGGAGAACGTCGATCTGGGGACGTTCGCGGCGCGTCGCGACGAGCTGGCCGCTACCGGCCGCACCGCCGTGCTGGTGTCGGTGGACGGCGTCACGGCAGCCGTGATCGGTATCGCCGACGCGCCGAGGGACACCTCGGTCGCGGCCGTCGCGGCTCTGCACGACCTGGGTGTCGAGGTGGTCATGCTGACCGGGGACAACCAGGCCACCGCCGCACGGATCGCCGCACAGCTGGGCATCGACACCGTGATCGCCGAGGTGCTGCCCGGCGACAAGGCGACCAAGATCGCTGAGCTGCAGAACAATGGCCGCAAGGTCGCCATGGTCGGTGACGGCGTCAATGACGCGCCGGCGTTGGCGCAGGCTGATCTGGGGATCGCCATCGGCGCGGGCACCGACGTGGCGATCGAGACCGCCGATGTCGTGTTGATGCGTTCCGACCCGCTCGACGTCCCGATCGCGCTGCGCATCGGCCGCGGCACGTTGCGCAAGATGCGCCAGAACCTGGGCTGGGCCATCGGCTACAACGCCATCGCGCTGCCGATCGCGGCCGGCGTGTTCGAACCGGCCTTCGGCCTCATGCTGCGTCCGGAGATCGCCGCGCTGTCGATGTCCGGCTCCAGCCTGATCGTCGCGCTGAACGCCCTGGCGCTCAAGCGGTTGCGCCTGCCCACGGCGGAGACCGTGGAGCCTGCGGCGCCGCGTGCACAGTTGGCCACACGCAACAGGGTCGCGTCCGGCTCATAGACCGCGGACTTGAACATCCGTCGCGGTGCCCTGTTCCTCCCCTGAGGGGCAGGGCATCGTGGTTCAAAAGATGTCAGCGCCCACGAGCTGGAGTACATGACTGCTCGGCCTGGGCCCACACCGGTTGAACCGGGATCGTCCAGAAAGCGGCCATCGACCAGGCCGTTGACGAGCGCTCTCTTGAAGCCGAGCTCGTGGACAGAACGCTGGAGCTCGACCGCCAGCGGGTGGGGCGCCGAGAACGGTGCGGGGGAGCACCTGCAAGTCGATTCCTGCCGCGTCCACGTAGCGCAGCTTGCCGCTCGGGCGTCCTCGCACTGCCTCCTCGGTTCGAGAGAGCGGTGAGCCGCGCGATCGACGCCTCCTCGAAGATGGCCTTGACACCCCTAGGGGGTATAAGCGTATCTTCGCCACAGCATACCCCGGCAGGGTATGTGGCCGAGAGGTAAGGCAGGGGAACAGGTCATGAATCACGCTGGTGCGCAATCAAATCTGACGAAGCTCGCCATCTCTGCGACGCTGCACTGCCTCACCGGCTGTGCGATCGGTGAGGTGCTCGGCATGGTCATCGGTACCGCGCTGGGCTGGTCGAACCTGTCGACCATCGCGCTCGCGGTGACCCTTGCCTTCGTGTTCGGCTACGCGCTCACCATCAGGCCCGTGCTGAAGTCCGGGTTGCCTCTCCGTGCCGCCATCGGCGTGGCGTTCGCGGCGGACACCGTCTCCATCGCCGTGATGGAGATCGTCGACAACGGGATCATGCTGGCTGTGCCGGGCGCGATGGAAGCGGGCCTCGGCAGCTGGTTGTTCTGGGTGAGTCTCGCATTCGCGCTGGCAGTGGCGTTCGTGATCACGGTTCCGGTCAATCGCTGGCTGATCTCGCGCGGCAAGGGGCACGCGGTGGTGCACCAGTACCACGGTGGCGGCCATGAAGGTCATCACCACCACTGAGTGAACCGTGGCCGCGAGAGACTCGCGGCCACGGTCCGTCGAGATCTTCCGTTTCGCAGGGGTAGCTGCTTTGCGTCACCTGGGCAGAAATCTGTCCCGATGATACCCCCTACCAGTATGGAGTATATGAAATGTCCAGTGTGGATAAGTCCGCCCCGCGCAGATGGTGGGCACTCGCCCTCATCGCCGCGGCACAGTTCATGGTCATCATGGACACCTCGATCATCGGGGTGGCCCTGCCGAGGATCCAGGCGGATCTCGGCTTCTCCCAGGAGAACCTGTCCTGGGTCTTCAACGCCTACGTCGTCGCGTTCGGTGGGCTGCTGCTGCTCGGCGGCAAGCTGTCCGACCTGTTCGGTGCCCGCCGCATGTTCGCCACCGGCTGGCTGGTGCTCCTGGTGGGCTCCGTCGTCGCCGGCGCCGCGGGCGAGATCTGGGTCGAGCTGCTCGGTCGCGCGGTGCAGGGCGCCGGAGCCGCGCTGATCGCCCCGTCGGCCCTGACCTTGCTGATGATGCTGTTCGGCAGTGAACCGGCGCAGCTCGGCAAAGCGCTCGCCGTCTACGGCGCCGCCGCTCCGGCCGGTGGCACCGCGGGCGTGTTCCTCGGTGGCGTCATCACCGAATACCTGAGTTGGCCATGGGTCTTCTACATCAACGTGCCGATCGCCGTGATCGCCCTGATCGCCATCCCGGCCCTGATGCCCGCAGGTGCCGCTCAGCGCGGCTCGATCGACCTGCTCGGCGCGATCACGGTGACCGCGGGACTCGCGGTGGCGGTCTACGCCGTCGTGCGCGCTCCCGAAGCGGGTTGGGCCTCGGCCGAGACGATCGTCGGCTTGATCGTCGCCGTCGTGCTGCTGGGTTCGTTCCTGCTGATCCAGGCCAGGCGGAAGGCTCCGCTGGTGCGGCTGGGCATCTTCCGCACGCCGCAGCTCGGTGCGGCGAACGTCGCGCAGTTGCTGCTCGGTGGCGCGTGGATCCCGATGTGGTTCTTCCTGAACCTCTACCTGCAGCAGGTGCTGGGCCTCGGTGCCTTCGCGAGCGGCTCGGCGCTGCTGCCGATGACCACCGCGATCATGGTGCTGATGGTGGTCGTGGCACCTCGGCTCACGGCGCGGTTCGGCGTCAAGTCGATGGTGGTCACCGGTCTGGTCGTGCTCGCGGCTGGTCTGGGTTGGCTGGCGCTGGCCCGTCCGGACGGCAACTACTGGGTGGACGTGCTGCCCGCCTCGCTGGTGGCGGCCACCGGCATGGCGCTGGCGTTCATCCCGTCGCTGGGCACGGCCATCTCGAGCGCTCGCCCGGAAGAGGGCGGCCTCGCGTCGGGCATCGTCAACACCAGCTACCAGATCGGGTCCGCACTCGGCCTGGCCGCGATGACCGCGCTGGCCGCCTCGTACGGAGCCAGCCAGCTCGGTGACGTCAACGCGCTGACCACCGGAGTGTCCGCCGCCTTCATCGGTGCCGCCGGCATCGCGATCGTGGGTGCGCTCGTCGCGGCCGGGACGTTGCGCGGCAGCCGTGCGGCTGCGCCGGACGCCGAGCGCGAGTCGGCCAACGTCTGAATCATCCACCTCGGTTGCCGCCCGCCTCACCACGGCGGGCGGCAACCCTCCCGTTTCAGGAATTCCACATGCGACGCATCCTCGCCCTCGACCCCGCAGACGCCCCAGAGAAGTCTCGCGGGCTGCTCACCGAGATCATCACGCGACATGGTTCGGTCGGCGACATGGTGAGCACCATGGCCCACTCGCCCGCACTGCTGCAGGGCTACCTGGACTTCTCACGAGCGCTCAAGCGCGTGAAGCTGCCGCGCGCCCTCAGCGAGAAGATCTCCCTTGCCGCGCAGGAGTGGATCGGTTGCGGCACCTGCTTGGCTGCTCACACTGAGGCTGCCCGTGCGAACGGGGTCAGCGACAGCGACATCGTCCTCGCACGCCAGGGAACCGCCGTCGATCCGCGGGAGGCAGCACTGATCGCCTTCGCGGTGCGCGTTCTCGCGGAGCCGTCCGGAATCTCAGACGACGATGTCGCGGACCTGCGGGCACACGGCTGGAGCGACCGGGTCATCGCCGACGTGGTCGGGGTCGTGGCTCTCAACCTGCTCACCGGCGCGTTCAACCTCGTCGTGGGCATCGAACCGTCGATCACCAGGCCATGACTCCCTTCCCTCGCAACCACACCAGAGGGTCGATCTTGCGGCCGCTGCTGTCCCAGATCTCGTAGTGAAGGTGCGGACCAGTCGACTCGCCGCGGTTGCCCATCGCGGCGATGACCTGGCCGGCGCTCACTCGCTGCCCGGCACGTACCGAGTAACTGTCGACATGTCCGTAGATCGCCGTCGTCCTGTCGGTATGCACGATCTTCACCCACAGCCCGAAACCGCTGGCGGGCCCTGCTTCCGCTACGACACCGTCCATCACGGAAACAACGGGCGTGTCGATGCGGTTGGCGACGTCGAGATCGTCGTGCATCGCGCCCCAACGCGGCGCGAAGTTCGATGTGACAACGCCCCGGCGTCGGAGCGAACACCTTCGAACCTCCCGACCTCGCAGCACCACCGGAAGCGGCCAGCTCTGGGCGGTTCGCCGCTTCGCCAGTTCGTCGAGCCGGCGCCGCAGGTCTGCGGCGGCATCCTCAACTGCCTTGTCCGCGGCGTCGGACTTGCTACGTGCCGCGTTACGCGCAGTGCCCGCAGCCTCGAAGCTTCGGCTGCTCTCCGCAACCAAATCGGGAGCGACCGCCTCTTCGCGATCGCTCGTACCGCTCACTTGCAAAAGCTCAGCTGTGAAGCCCTGCACAGCATCCGTGATCACTTGGTTGAATCGAACAGCCTGGTTCCGCCACTCGGCGTCCGCCGCGCGCTCGACCTCTGAGGCGCTGGCGGCGGCCGCCACCAATTCAGCTCCGGACTTTCGCCGTCTGGGCGCGAGGTGACGAAGCGCCTCCGCTGGTGATCGACCCCCGACCCCGGCCCGGTCACGATCTGGACGGCTGCGCGTTCCTGCTCTGCCTGCTGGCGAACGACGGCGTGCGCCGGCTCCTGGAACGGAACAAGATCGACCCCGACCGTGTCGCCGCCTGCGTGAAGTCCGCTTGTCGTTGGGGCACAGAGTCGCTGGTCCTTCGAGCAGCACCCTGAACAGGTCACCGTGCTCGACGACACGGTCGAGCACGTCGCCCAGTACAGCTTCTCGCGGCAGAGGTCGGCCAACAGTGCCGCCTGTGAACGTGTGCGTGCCGAAAAGTATGTCCGTGCAGGTCGCCGGCCTCGGCGCGTGGCTGGCGGTCGTCGGGCATGATCGCACCCCGTGCTAGTCCGCTTCGCTTACCTTGCCGTCACTCACGCCTTCGCCGCGTTGCGGCTACTGCCACTGACTGACCGCGAGAAGGACGTCGAGATTCTCGCTCTTCGCCACCAACTCACCGTCTTGCAACGCCAACTCGGCGACCGACGCCCACAACTTCGACCTGAGGACAGGGCGTTCCTCGCCGCGCTCCTGACGCCGCTGGCCCGCGCAACTCTGCGCCGACTCCGACTGCTGGTCAGCCCGGACACGGTGCTGCGATGGCATCGTGACCTGGTGAAGCGTCGCCACGCCCAGGCGAGCCGGCGTCGAAGGCGTGGGCGTCCGCGCACCGTGGCATCGATCCGCCGCCTTGTCCTTCGTCTGGCGGCCGAGAACTCCTCCTGGGGCTATCGGCGCATCCACGGAGAACTCGCCCTCCTCGGTGTCACGGTCGCTCCTTCGACCGTGTGGGAGATCCTCAAAGCTGCTGGCATCGACACGGCGCCACACCGACCGACCGTTACATGGGCCGAGTTCCTGCGTTCCCAGGCCGAGGTGGTCCTGGCGATGGATTTCATCGAGACCGTCACGCTGACCGGCGCACGCCAGTACATCCTCGCCGCTGTCCACCACGCGGGTAGGCGCGTGCGCATTCTCGGCACAACCGCGCACCCAACACATGCCTGGGTGACACAGGCCGTCCGAAATCTCCTGATGCACATCGAGGACGCCGGCAGCCTCGCACGAGTCAGGTTTCTCATCCATGATCGTGACGGCAAGTACCCCGCACTCATCGACGACATCCTCAGCGGCGCAGGGATCACGACGATCCTGACCGGCGTCCGGGTACCCCGCATGAACGCGATCATGGAACGCTGGGGCAAGACGCTGCGCGGCGAGCTCCTGGACCGCACACTGATCTGGAACGACGCCCACCTCCGGCACGCGCTACAAGCGTACGAGCAGCACTACAACCAGCACCGCACCCACCGATCCCTCGCCGCCGCAGCACCCTTGCGAGCCCGACCCCAACCCCTTGGACCTGACCGGATCGAACGCCTCGCGGTACTCCGACGGGACCGTCTCGGTGGAGTCCTCCACGAGTATCGGCATGCCGCTTGACCTGTGCGGATGTAATTTCCGGCACGCACAACGTGCCCGCGACCCGAAGGGTAGAAGCGCTGGTAGGTGTGCAGGACGCGATCCGCCTCAGCCTCGCCGTCGGCTATTCGCGCGGAGCAGAGCATCGAGCGCGCCGCTCTGGCTGATTCGAACGGCCCGAACAAGGTTGCGACGAACGCCACTCGCTCGATGAGGGCGGCTTGATCAGCCCAATACCGTCGTTCCCTGTGCAGCAGGAACCGGGATAGATCTCGTCGTGCTGGAACGGGGACGTGGTCGCGATGCGCGCAGGTCACCGCCAACGCTGTCATGTGCAGAGCCAGCGGGGAGACGTCGATCTCGCCGACGCCGTTGGGCATCGCGATCGGGACCAACGGCAGCTTGAGTTCCCGTTGGAACGCTTCCACCGCATCATCGAACGCGCTGGGCAGGTCGTTCTCCTCGAACCCGTCTAGGTGCAGCGGGGCCGCCGGCTCGGTGAAGCGATCGAGTTTGCTGGAGGCGTCGCGCCACCACAGGTCAGCGGATCTGGCGAGTAACAGGACGCGGGTCACCAGCCCAGCACGTTCGTCGGCAAGCGTACCGATGAACTCGGCCAGTAGTTCTGCTTCCCATCTATCCGCATAGTCGACGACGACCAGGAGGGGGTGGCAGGCGGACGAGGGATCCTGACGCGCCTGACCGGGGTGATCCGTTGTTCGGCTCGCGTCTGCGGCTGACCAGCCCTTCGCTGACGTTTCGTTCGCGAACTGGGCGGCGAGCCTGCTTTTTCCTTGTCCACCAGGGCCGTGCACGAGCAGCACGGAGAGTTCGCTACGCGAGTCGCGCCAGGTCTGAAGTCGTTGCTGTGCACGAGGGCGTGGCCGAAACGGCACGACCTCGGACCTGCTGTCCAGCAGATAGCTCGGACTGTCTCGTGGCAGCCTCGCCGGGGTGTTGGCTGGGTCTCCGTGGAAGTCCAGCCTGTAGCGCGAGCTCGCCCCGACGAACGTGACCCCGCCGTTGACGATTCCGGCCTGCACCACGGCGCCGTTGACCGTTCCATTGATCAGGTTCTGACTTAGAACTCCTAACAGAATGATCTTGGAATACTGTTGATCATCGGTGTGTTGACCTTGTTGTGAGGAAGGGTGAGCAGCTTCCGTGGATCGTGTCCGACGAGTTGTGGGCACGGATCGAGCCGCTGCTTCCGGTGGTCCCGCGGCGTACGGATCATCCGGGTCGTAAGCGGCTGGATGACCGGAAGGTGTTGTGCGGCATCCTGTTCGTGCTCTACACCGGGATCCCGTGGGAGTTCTTGCCTCAGGAGCTCGGGTTCGGCTCGGGCATGACCGCGTGGCGGCGGCTGCGGGACTGGCACCAGGCCGGCGTCTGGCAGCGGTTGCACGAGAACCTGCTCGCCGAGCTCAACGCCGCGGACGCGCTGGACTGGTCGCGGGTGGTGATCGACGGCTCGCACGTGCGCGCCCTCAAAGGCGGCCCAAACCGGTGCGAGCCCGGTCGACCGCGCCAGAACGGGCTCGAAGCACCACCTGATCACCGAAGGACACGGCATCCCGCTGGCCGTGTCCTTGACCGGCGGCAACCGCAACGACGTCACCCAGCTGATGCCGCTGATCGACCGAATCCCTCCGGTGCGCGGCAAACGCGGCCGGCCCCGGTTCCGGCCCGACGCCGTGTACGCCGACCGCGGCTACGACCACGACAAGTACCGCGACCTTGTACGCGCCAAGGGCATCAGACCGATGATCGCCCGCCGCGGCATCGAACACGGCTCCGGACTGGGCATCTACCGCTGGGTCGTCGAGCAGACCTTCGCGCTGCTGCACTGGTTCCGCCGCCTGCGGATCCGCTGGGAGATCCGCGACGACATCCATGAAGCCTTCCTCAGCCTGGCCTGCGGCATCATCTGCTGGCGCCGACTCCGCAACCTCTCATTGAGTTAGGAGTTCTTATCGGGACGTTCTCTTGGTGCACCGGCCATCCTCTCAAGCGCCGATGTGGATGTGGCTCGCCCACAGCGACGGTGCTTTCGGGTGCTGCTCACGCATCCGGAGAATTGAGCTGTGCAGCGCGACGGCGGAGTGCTCGGCACCGTTGACCTGGCTGTAGAAGTGTTCCGCGATGTCGACTGCGGCCTGGTCCTCGATTGCCCACAGCGTGCCGACAACGTGCCGGTAGCCGGCGAGGTGGAACGCGGAGGCGACGTGGATGGCCTCGTCCGCGAGCTTGGTGGTCGACGCGGCGGTGTGACAGGCGGACAGGTAGGCGAACTCCGCCTGCTGCAAGCGCAGCCGCGCCACCGCGCGTGCGGTCAGCGGGTGGCGTTGGTGGTCGTGGGTGAGGAGGTGGCTGTCTGACGGACTGGTGGGGTTGTTCACGCCGTGGCAGGCGAAGTGCGTCCACGTGCTGTCCGCCAGGCCGGCGAGAACGGCGTCGCGCGTCGCGGCCTCGCTGGTCAGCAATCTGGTTGCGGGCATTCTGTCGGAGACGATCTTCGCTTCGGCGGTCGCTCCGCGCAGGGGGCGTTCACCTGGGGTGGTCGGCATCGCGACGACGAGAACCTCGGGCTGATCTGACGTCGGCGAACTCGTGGAACGCGCGTGGGCGAGCGAGCGGATGGTAGGTGCATAAGACGATACGACCTGGTCCAGAGTGGATCCTGCGGCGTGGAGCGGGAAGAAGCTGAGCAATCCAGTCGGAATCCACCAGAGACGAGCCGGAGAACGGTTCGGTTCGCGTTCCAGGGCGTTCAGGATCGGAGCGGTGATGGTGTCTGACAGCCACGCGAGCACGTCACGGATCGTTCGTTCGGCGCGCTTCTGCGCTTCTCGAATCGGGGAAGGTCGGTCGACGTTCAACGCGTGCAAGAGATCTTCGAGGCGCTCCTGCAGTTCGTACTCTGTCAACGCCGGGAGTGGTTGCAGCTGCACGCCTCCGGGCGTGACGATCAGCGCATCACAGCGGTACCGGCTGGTGTTGATCACGACGAGCGGACCTTCCGCTGCTTGCTCGATCAACGCGAATGCGGTGGGAGCGAGCAGGAAGCGGTCGAGTCCAGGCAGGGATCGGATGCGGTCGATCACGGCGTCGAGCTCGTCCGCCATCGCCCGGCGTTGGTCTGCGGGCTCGGACTCCGCGGGGTCGGTGTCGAGCTGGGCGCACAGCCACCCGTAGCGGTCTGCTAGCTCCTGGGAGTGCTCACGGAGTTGGGTAAGGTCATGTCTTCCGTCGATGGCTTGGGACAACAAGACTGCGCGTCCCATTTCCAGGAGCTCGAGCGCGTGCTCAGGACATCCCAGCTCGATCATGCACGCGGCCGCGTCGCCGGCGATGCCGGAGTAACGCGCCAGCCAGTGCTCGGAGTCGGACATCTCCAGGTTCCGGGGAACAAGTCTCGGAAGCAGGTGAACAGCGGTG
This sequence comes from Lentzea kristufekii, assembly GCF_033949925.1. Taxonomy (NCBI): domain Bacteria; kingdom Bacillati; phylum Actinomycetota; class Actinomycetes; order Pseudonocardiales; family Pseudonocardiaceae; genus Lentzea; species Lentzea kristufekii. Next base: position 2,520 of record NZ_JAXAVV010000038.1, on the reverse strand, counting down.
GCGAACCCGCGGGCCGCTTCGTCGAGCCTTCCGGTGTTCGACGCGATCCGGCCCCACTGTTCCGCGGCGTCGATGCGGACCGCGAACTCGGCGGTGCGGTCCGAAGCCGTGGTCTCCAGCGCGAGCAGGCATTGGCTGAGAAGCGAATCGTCTTGTACGAGCTCGTATTTCGCCATCAGCGTCATCGCGGAGTTGTACGACAACTTGGCGCGCTGTGGATGGCCCTCGGCCAGGTGACCAACCGCCTTCCGGCCCAGCATGATGGCCTCGTCGAGATCCTGGATCTCGCCGGCGAACTCGAACCGGGCGCGGAAAGCGTTGGCGAGGTTGGACGTCATGAAGGCACGGTGACGATGATCGTCCGCGATGTCTGCCAGGGCGTGGTGCAACAGGGCGATGGACTCGTCGAGCACAGGCAGGTCTTGTGTGTTGTGGAACTGAGCCCTGAGAACGGCCGCCAGGTTCGCCAGGTACAACGGGCGATTGGGGTGGCGGTGCGGCGTGAGTTCGATGCACTCGCGAGCGGCGGAGATCGCTTCGTGCAGGCTGTCGGGGTCAGCCGTTCGCTCGAACCGCCGCTTCAACGCGATGGAGAGGGCGGATCGGTACATCGGCCCATCTGGATGCGTCGCGGGTGTCGCCGACACCGCTTGCCTTGCCAAGGTGATCGCCTCGTCGAGGACCGGAAGCTCACCGGTGAGGTCGTACCTCGCCTGCAGCACCCCGGCGAGGTTGGCGGCGAGCGCAGTCTGCTTCGGATGCCTCGCCGGGGTGAACCGGGCCGCGGATCGTGCTGTGGTGATCGCCTCGTCGAGCAAGGCAATGTCACCGCTGTGTTCATATGAGCCGCGCAGGGCGAGGCTAAGCGTCGAGTGCGCACCCGAGTAGTGGGCGTCGCTCGGTGAGCTCGCTTTCACCGCAGAACGGCCGACGCGCACCATGTCGTCGAGCACCGATGGATCCGAAGTGTGTTGCCACCAAGTGTGCAACGCGGAACAGAAGTTGGTCAGGCACGCGTTGCGTGCCGGATCGTCCTGCGGCACGGCATCGGCTGCTCGGCGTGCGAGGGACACCGCTTCACTCAGCGCATCGGCATCACCGGTGTACTCGAACCACGTCCGCAGCACGCAGCTCATGACCGACATGACGCCTGCCCATTGGTCGTGATCATTTTTCAGACGCGTGACGACTGACCGTGCGGCTTCCACGGCTTCACGCAGGATCTCGATGTCGCCGTCGTGCTCGAACAGAGCGAACAGCGCCGTTGCCAGGTTGGCTAGGTGCAGTCCGTCGTCGTCGGCGAGTTCCGCGACGACTCTTCTCGTCGCGGCAACGGCGTTCTCGCACGCTGCGCGGGAGCCGGAGGACAACGCCTCCTCGACGGCGAGGAATGCCGCGACCGCGGCCGACTCGGCCACTGGACGCGTCTCGGGAAGGTCCTGTTTCACCCAGGAGATGCGGTAACCGGCCTGTTCCAGGCCTGCCACCGTCTGCGTCGGGTCGTCCCGAACTTGCAGGCGCCACATCGACAGAATCTCCGCCACCGGGCCGGGGAGGTCTGCCTGCGGGAACTGCACCGCGTCATGCCAGGCCACCACGATCGCAGTGATGCCGAACGGCGAGGGCGGTCCGACGTCGACGGTGAGCGGGTGCGCGGTCAGCACGTGGTCGTCGAGCGACGCCTCCAGCACCATGAGCGCGGACGCCGTGTGCTGCACCTCAATCTCCAGAGCAGTGCATAGGTCGAGGTGTTCCCACACGACGAGCAGCCGGGAGGCAGCCAGGACGGAAGGCAGGATGCCGAGTCCGCGGATTGCCCATGCGGCGTCCGCGCCGCGGCTGAAGTCCGGTGTCTCGACGTAGCCGACATACGGCCGGTCGAGGTGTTCGAGCAGCAGGTGAACCTGAGGCCGGGGAACAAATCCCGTCTCGCGGAGCAGGGTATCGGTGCTGGAGACGACGATCTCGTGGATGGCGTCCACCATCTGGTTGCGCTGCACGTGACTACTGCTCGTCGTCGTCCGGCGGGGTCTCGGACAGCGCTTTCACGATTCGTTCGATGTCGCGGGCGGAGTAGTTCTTGGCCTCGTTCACACCGTTCTCGTCGAGGCGGATCTCCTTGCCCTTGTGACGGTCCAGGAATGTCTTCACGGCGACGCCGAGGGTGGCCCATGCGGCTGGGTTCTCGGCGATCGTCACCACGGTTGCCAGAACTTGAGCACCTGCGCTGCGCAGGTGGAGTGATCGGCGTTCGGCCTTCACATCGTGCTCTTCGAGCAGCGCCTGCAGCTCGTCCGCGTGGGGCTCGGACACGACGAACTCCACCTCGCCGACGGCATCGCCCTGCTGCCACATCAAGATCACTGTCACCGGTCAACCATAGCGAGAACCGAACTCGGGTGATGGGAGAACAGGCCAGCCGGGCAATCTGCAAATTCGATGCGGGCAGGCATCGACGCGAAATGCGCGGCTGGGCACGTCGACACTTGATGTGTCCACGGTTCTTGTGCGGTTGGAGTC
>NZ_JAXAVV010000037.1:0-65130 GCF_033949925.1 Lentzea kristufekii | reverse complement strand
AGTGGCCTCAGCGGACGCCAGGATGCCGGTGGCGGCCGCGAACGCGGTCGCCGCTCCTCGCAGCGGCCCGTTCGAGCAGCCGCTGTCTCGCCGGATGGGCGGATCCGCAGGGGACAGCTGGATTTGGGGCATGGTCGGTACCTCATCTTCGGCAGGGGTGAAGAGAAGTCAGAGCGACGCCGGCGTGATCAGGGAGTCCAGCGGATGCCGGGCAGCAGGCGCCCGTTGCGGTCGAAGACGGCCTGGTTCTCCCAGCCGTCGCCGGAGTTGTTGATGTCGGCCGGGTCCCAGCCGTTGCCGGGCACCGCGTGCCAGGTCGGTTCCCAGTAGAAGATCCCGAGCGCACCGGCGTTGCGGGCGGCGTTCTGCACGGCGGTGAAGTTGGCTGCCTGGCCCGCAGGCGTCGCAGGGTAGCCCGCGCACGGTTGCGACGACGTGATGACGTTCGTGGTGCGGTCGTGGTTGGCCGTGGTGTACGGGTACGCGGTTTCGGCGAGGATGACCGGCTTGCCGTACCGGGAGCGCATGTCCCTGAGGACACCACCCATCGAGGACATGCTGCCGTGCCAGTAGCAGTAGTACGACAGGGCGGTGATGTCCCACTGGACGCCCTGAGCCCGGATGCCGTCGTAGAACCAACGAGCACCGCTCTCGACCCGTGCGGTGTGGATGATCACCTGCGTGTCCGCGTTGCACGCCTTGGTGGCGTTGTAACCGGCTTTGAGCAAGCGACCGAGGTTGGTGAAGTTGCTGTTGACGATCCTGCCCTCGTTCCACAGCATGCCGGTGTTGATCTCGTTGCCGATCTGCACGCTGTCCGGAACGGTGCCCTGGGCCTTGAGGCTGTTGCAGACGTCGTAGGTGTAGTTGTAGACGTCGGTCGTCAGCTGGCTGATGGTGTGGCCGGCCCACGCGGCGGGCTTGTACTGCTTGCCGGGGTCGGCCCACGTGTCGGAGTAGTGGAAGTCCACCAGCAGCTTGAGGCCCTTGGCTTTCACCGTCCGCGCGTACTCCAGGACCTTGGCCTTGTTGTTGTAGCCGCTGCGAGGGTTGTTCCAGATGCGCAGGCGGACGTAGTTGACGCCGGCGCCCTTGAGGACGTCGAGCGGGTCCTTGGCGGTGCCGTTCGCGTCGTAGTACTTCGCGCCGAGCTCCAGAGCTCGTTGTGCGGTCGAGACATCCGCGCCCAGCATGCTGAGCGTGGTCGCGGCGGAGGCGGCAGGGGGTACCAGCGCCGCGGGAAGCGCGACGGCCATGAGCAGGGAGGCCGCCTTCCCCGCACGGCGAAACCCGTACGCGGTCATTCGATCTCCTTTGATCGAGTGAATCAGGGTTCGTGCGAGGAGGTAGCACTGTGAACGTGCACAGATCCTTTTGACGCACGATTTGCTCTGATGGAACCGCATATGGCTGATCGTTTCAAGTCTGATCCATTGGAATTCTGTGAACGTGCACAGTCTCGCCGAAATTCGACGGCCACATTCGACGAATCCAGTTGAAATCAGGCTGACTCGCGGACGACGAGTTCGGTCGGCAGGATCACCGTGGCCGGACCTTCACCGTCGATCTGGGCCAGCAGCTGGCGCACCATCATCTCGCTGATGCGGGCCCATGGCTGCCGGATGGTGGTCAGCGGGGGATGGGTGGCGGAAGCGACAGGGGAGTCGTCGAAGCCACCGACAGCGATGTCATCGGGGACGCGCAAACCCGCCCGCTCGATCGCCGTCAGCGCGCCGTCGGCCATCAGGTCCGACGCCACGAAAACCGCGTCGATGTCCGGTGCGCTGGTCAGCAGCTGTTGCATGCAGGCCTCGCCGCTGGCCCGGCTGTAGTCGCCGACCGCCACCAGCCGCGTGTCGTAGACGATGCCGCGCTCGGTGAGCATCCCGCGGTAGCCGTCCAGTCGTTCCAGTCCGCCTGGCGTGTCCTGAGGGCCGGTGATGGTCGCGACGCGGTTGCGGCCGGACTCGAGCAGGTAGCGCACCATGGCTCTGGCGCCTTCACGGTCGTTGGCCGCCACATAGGACACGGCGTCACGCTCGCCGAGCGGCTTGCCGCAGCACACGAACGGCAGGCCGGTCCGCCGGAGGTGGTCGACCATCGGGTTGCCGCGGTGCGAGGAGACCAGCAGCACGCCGTCGACGTGGTGTGCCGACAGGAACGGGGCGATGCGGCGGCGTTCTGCCTCGGTGCCCGCGGTGATCAGGATGAGCGGCAGGTCGTGCTCGGCCAGTGCGGTGGTGCAGCCGCGCAGCAGGGTGGTGAAGTTGGGGTCCTCGAAGAACCGCTCCTGGGGCTCCGACAGCAGGAACGCCACCGAACCCGCGCGCTGGGTCACCAGGCTGCGGGCCGCCCGGTTCACCACGTAGCCCAGCTTGCGGATCGCGGCGTGGACCGCCTCCTGGGAAGCGGAGCTGACGTTGTGCCCGCCCTGGAGGACGCGGGAGACGGTTCCGCGCGACACGCCGGCGTGTGCGGCGACGTCGAGAATGGTCGGCGGTCGCTTCCCTCGCGGGCGCGCTCGCCGTCGTGGCTCGGTGTCGGTCATCTGGCCTCATCGCGGCGGCTGGTGGTCACGACTTCACGGCCCCGGTCAGCAGGTCGACGCGCCAGTAGCGCTGCAGACCGAGGAACAACGCGATCAGGGGGATGATCGACAGCAGCGCACCCGTGATCACGAGGGTGTACAGCGCCGGTTTGCTCGCGCCCTGCTGGAGCAGGGTGTAGAGACCCACGGTGACCGGGAAGGTCTCGTCGTCGGAGAGCATGACGTAGGGCAGCAGGAAGTTGTTCCAGATCGCGACGAACTGGAACAGGAAGATCGTCACCAGGCCCGGCCGCATCATCGGAAGCGCGATCGAGGTGAAGAGCCGGAGATCGCGGGCACCGTCCACCCGTGCCGCCTCCAGCACCTCGTCGGGCACCGCCGCGGCGGCGTAGACGCGGGCCAGGTAGATGCCGTAAGGACTCAGGATGCTGGGGAGCAGCACCGACCAGTAGGACCCCGTCAGGTCGACCTTCGCCAGCAGCAGGTACTGCGGCACGGCCAGGGCGATCGGCGGCATCAGCACCCCGGCCAGGATCACGGTGAAGATCACGCCGCGGCCGCGGAAGGAGTACTTGGCGAAGGCGTACCCGCTCACCGCGGACACCGCCGCGGACAACAGGGCGCCCACACCGGCGTACAGCCCCGAGTTGAGCATCCACAGCCAGTACACCCCGTCGCGGTAGGCCGTCAGCTCGGAGAGGTTGGCCCAGAGCCCGCTTCCCGGCAGGAAGGTGAACGTGCTGAACAGCTCGCTGCGGCTCTTGGTGGCGGCCATCAGCACCCACAGCACGGGAATCAGGCAGTAGACCGCTCCCAGCAGCAGCAGGAACGTCGGCAGCCACGAGGTGCGGCGTGCCGCCCGTGCCGACACGGACGGCTTCATGCGCGGCCCGACCAGCATGGCGCTCACGGTGTGCGCTCCGCGGCACGCCTGTTGACCACCTTGAGGAAGCTGAACGACAGCGTCAGCGTCACCACCGCGATCACCACCGCCGTGGCGGCGGCCGAGTGCAGGCCGCCCTGGATGAAGGCGTCCCGGTAGACCTTCATGTACGGGCTCCAGGTCGAGCTCAGCGAGTTGGTCAGCGGACGCAGCGTCATCGGTTCGGCGAAGACCTGGAGCGTCGCGATGGTCGAGAAGAAGAAGGTGAGCACGAGCGACGGCATGACCAGCGGAATCTTGATCCGCCACGCGATCTGGGCCTCCGAGCAGCCGTCCAGCCGCGCGGAATCGTACAGTTCGGGTGGGATGGCACGCAGCGACGTGTAGATGACGATCATGTTGAAGCCCGTGCCTCCCCACACCGCGATGTTCGTCAGCGCCAGGAACAACCAGTCGCCCTGCAACAGGTCCGGCCCGCTGAAACCCACTGCACGGAGCAGGAAGTAACCAGGACTGACACTCGGCAGGTACAGAAAGCCCCACAGCAGTGACGCGATGATGCCCGGCACCGCGTAGGGCAGGAAGATCGCCAGCCGTGAAAAACCGCTGAACCGCGTCCGCGGCATGTCCAGCAGCAGTGCGAAGAGCAATGCCAGTCCGAGCATCGCGGGCACGAGCATCGCGCCGTAGCGCAACACCCGGCCCGCACCCGCCAGCAGCTCGGGGTCGGACAGCGCGGCGGTGAAGTTGTCGAGCCCCACCCACACCTCTTCGCGCGCGTTCCTGCCGAGGCCGAGCCCCTTCACCTGAACCGAGTGGAGGCTCAGGTAAAGGGCGTAGCCGATCGGCAGCGCGAAGAAGAGTCCGAAGAGGACGATCGCGGGAGCGAGGAAGCCGTAGGGCGCGAGCCGTCTGTCAGTCCAGGTGGAAGCCATGTCTCAGCCCTCGATCTTGAAGCCGTTCTTCTTCATGTCCGCGACAGTGGCGTCCTGCACGGTCTTGAGCGCGGCCGGGAACGACGACTTCTCCGTGGCGGCCTTGCCGAAAGCGTCCTTGAAGGTGCCGTAGGCGACGTTGACGTTCGGCCCCCAGCTCGCCGCGGCGGTGCCCTTCGCGAGCTCGGCGGCCTGCTGGTAGAAGTCGGGCTGGTTGGGGAAGAACTCCGGCGTGGTCAGCGCGCCGCTCGTCTGCGCGGCGGTCGCGGCCGGGTAGACACCGGCTTCCTTCACCAGGGCCGCCACGGCTTTGGGGTCCGTGTTGAGCCAGGTGGCGAACTCGGCGGCGGCTTTCGCGCGGCCGTTCTTCACCGCTTTGGAGGTGACGCCGGTGGTGGAGCCGCCCCAGCTGCCGGTCGTCTTCGAGTCGGCGGTCCACTGCGGCAGCGGAGCCATCCGCCACTTGCCCTTGGTGTCCGGCGCGCTGGTGACCAGCACGCCCGGCGCCCAGACCGCGCTCACCCAGGCGATCTGCGTGCCGTCGTTGAGCGCCTTGTTCCAGGCGGGCGTGTACATCGGCTGGTTGTCGATCGCGCCCTCGGCCACGAGATCGCCCCAGAACGTGGCGACCTTTCGGGACGCCTCGGAGTCGATGGCGACCTTCCAGGTGTCTCCGGAAGCCGACCACCAGGTCGCTCCTGCCTGCTGGGTCAGCCCGGCGAAAAGGCCGGTGTCATTGCTGGAGAACGTGGTCAGCGCGCGTTTCGGGTCCTTCTGCTTGACCTGCCGCGCGACGTCCGCGAACTCCGTCCACGTGGTGGGCACCTTGAGCCCCAGCTGCGTGAAGACGTCCTCGCGGTAGTAGAACGCGAGTGGAGCCGTGTCCTGCGGGATCGCGTAGACTGCGGAGTCCAGGGTGGCCTGTTTCCAGACGTTCTCGGTGAACTTGTCCTTGGCTGCGCCCGCGAACTCGGTGATGTCGGCGAGCACGTCGTTGGACACCAGCGTCGGGATCATCTGGTACTCCGCCTGCACCAGGTCGGGCCCGTCACCTGCCTTCGCGGCGGTGATGACCTTGGTGACGAGCTCGTCGCCACCGCCCTGTTCCTGCACGGTGACCTTGACGTCGGGGTGGTCGGCGTTCCAGATGTCGGCGACCTTCTGCAGGCTCGCCCAGGACCACATGGTCAGCTCGACCGGCCCGTCGGCCGAAGGTGTTCCGCCGCCGCTGCACGCGGCGAGCGTCAGGGAGCCGATGAGTGCGATGGCGCTGAGGGCGGTGCGGCGCTGCATCCGTTCCTCCGATGTCGGGGGTGGGAGGGAGCTGGACTGTGCACGTGCACAGTAGTGATGCAGGCTCGACACTTTCAATAGGCGAATTGTGCCTTTATAAACCGGAAGTTTCGCCGGGCATTCGCTGTGCACGATCACAGCGAAGTGGTCAAGGAGGAAACGGCGGCACTGGTCGACCAGACTCGACGCCCTGGCGTACGGCGGTGACCACACCCTCGAACACCCCGGCGCGCTGCGCGACCTGCTAGGTCTGGTGGTCGAGGGGTTCACCCCGCTGCCCGAGGGAGCTGGGTGCAACTGGACAACGACACGACGGGCGACGTGTGGTCCGAAGTCGTGACTCTCCGCGGCGCCGGGCAGATGTGGTCCTGTTTGGACGGTCTGACTGCAGGCCTCCCCGCTGTCACCCGCCTGCGGATCCGGTGCCGCTTGGTGTGTTCCCGTTGCCCGACAAGGGTGTTCGATCAACAATCTGGTCCTTCGACGGCTGATCGACGCTTCTGGAAAGCGCTTTCTTGGCAGCCCTTCCAGGTGTGCCGAGACTGACCGAACCCGCCTTCGCAGCTGGCCTTGATCACCGACCGAGAGGTGGCACGTGCGATGAACCAGGCGACTGATCCCGAGCCTCCCAGCTTCTCCAGAAGGTCCGCATTGGCCGGCGCGGGCGCGCTTGTGCTCGGTGCGGCGGTTCCCACCAGGCTGGTGGAGGCGCGGGCGGCGACCGTCAGCACGCGGGTGATCTACAACATGAACCCGGACTGGCGGTTCATCAAGCAGGACATCGCGAACGCGCACGCGCCGTCGTTCAACGACTCGGCGTGGGCGACTGTCAGCGTCCCGCACACGTTCAACGACGTGGACTCGTTCGACAACTACATCGGCAGTTCCGGTGAGTCGGCCGTCGCGATGCAGCCCGTGTGGTACCGCAAGCGGTTCACCCTTCCCGCCGAGCACACCGGGCAGAAGGTGCTGCTGGAGTTCGAGGGTGTGCGTCAGGCGGCCACGGTGTACGTCAACGGCACCAAGGTCGGGCTCTACGAGAACGGCGTGGCGCCGTTCGGCTTCGACATCACCGGGGCAGGTGACGTTCGGCGCGGAGAACCTGATCGCGGTGAAGGCGGACAACACGAAGTGGCGGCCGGAGGAAGCCACCGGCATGCCGTTCCAGTGGGACAGCCGCGACTTCAACCCCACCTTCGGCGGGCTCACTCGCAACGTGCGGATGTACGTGGTGCCGAAGACGTACTTCACGCTTCCGCTCTACACGAACCTGCGCACCACCGGCTCCTACGTCTATGCGAGCGCCATCAACGTCGCGTCGGGGAGCGCGACGGTCACCGTCGAGGCCCAGGTGCGCAACGAACAGTCGACAGCGCGCACCATCACCGTCTCCGCGAACGTCATCAAGCCGGACGGCACGGTGCACGCCACGATCACCGGCTCGCCCGTCAGCCTTGCCGCCGGTGCGACCCAGATCGTCAAGCTCTCGCAGCAGATCAGCGGACTCGTCCTGTGGGAACCGGGGCGGCCACACCTCTACACCGTGGAGATGGTGCTGTCCGAAGGCGGCGTGGTGCAGGACGCGTTCCCGATCACCACCGGGTTCCGCAAGACGGAGTTCCGCGGTGGTGCGACCAACGGCGGCGTCTACATCAACGACAGGTACGTCTTCCTGACCGGGTATGCGATCCGCTCCGCCAACGAGTGGGCCGTCATCGGTGGCGCCGTGCCCGACTGGATGACCGACCTCGACGGACAGCTGATCCGGGACAGCAAGGCGAACCTGATCCGCTGGATGCACATCGCCGCCACCCCCGCCAACATCCGGATGACCGACAGGTACGGCATCGTGTCGGTGCAGCCGGCGGGAGACAAGGAAGCCGACAAGACCGGCCGGCAGTGGGACCAGAGGGTCGAGCTCATGCGGGACGTGATCATCTACTTCCGCAACAACCCGAGCATCCTGTTCTGGGGGGCGGGCAACAACTGGATCACCGCCGCCCACATGACCCAGATGACCAACCTGCGCAAGACATGGGACCCGAACGGCGGACGGGTGATGGGCTGCCGGGCGATCTCCGACGACTCCGCGTACGGCGGAAGAGCGGCGGTGGACGCCGCCGAGTGGGTCGGCACCATGCTCAACCGCCACTACTCGGACTACTCCCGCGACCGCAAGCCGATCATCGAGTCAGAGTACACCCGTGACGAGGCGCCGAGGCGTGTCTGGGACAGGTACTCACCGCCGGACTTCGGCTACCAGACCGGGCCGGACGTCACGTACCACCTCACCTCCGAGGACTTCGCCGGCCCGCACGCCGCCGCCACCCGCCACGAGTTCTGGGGACAGCACATCCAGGGCCCTGGACAACGTCGCTACTCCGGCGCCGCCGCCCTGATCTGGGCGGACTCCAACCAACACGGCCGCCAGTACAACTGGGAGTGCTGCCGCCTGTCCGGCCGCGTGGACGCGGTGCGCATTCCCAAGGAGTCGGCGCACACCTACCGGGTCATGCAGAGCGACACCCCGGACATCCACGTCATCGGGCACTGGACCTATCCGGCGAACATGACCAAGACCGTGCACGTCATGGCCTCCGCCCACGTCCGGCGAGTGCGGCTGCTGGTCAACGGCACCGAGGTGGGCAACGACACCTCGGCCACGAACGACTTCCTGTACTCGTTCCCCTCCGTCCGCTGGCAGTCCGGCACGATCACCGCGATCGGGTACGACACGGGCGGCCGGGAGATCGTCCGCACCGAGAAGACGACCACGGGGGCCGCCGCCGCGCTCCGGCTCACCCCGCACACCGCACCCGGCGGGCTGCGCGCGGACGGCAGCGACATCGCCTTCTTCGAGGTCGAGGCCGTCGACGCGCAGGGACGCCGGATGCCGACCCACCAGGCCCGCGTCGACTTCACGCTGACCGGCCCCGGCCGTTTCCTCGGCGGCTTCAACCCCGGCAAGCCAGGAAGCGCCCACAAGTCCTATGCGGACACCGAGGCCGGTGTCAACCGGGTCTTCGTCCGCGCCTCGCGGACGGCGGGCACGCTCACCCTGCGCGCCACCGCGAGCGGACTGACCGCCGCCACCGCCGGCATCGACTCGGTCCCGTTCACCACCACGGGTGGCCTGACCACCGCGCCGCCTGTCAGGGGCGAACAGTGGAAACAGTGAAGAACTGTCCTTTTGGGATTAGTACGACCACGGCCGGTTCTTCGACGCCAACAGCAGCGCCGACATCCGCGAGATGGTGCACGCCGCCAAGAACTCCCCAGCGGTGGTGATGTGGTCGATCGGCAACGAGGTCTACGACGTCGCGTCGCCCACGGGCGTGCCGATCGCCAGGCGGCTCATCGACGACGTGCGAGCGGTTGACACCACGCGCCCGGTCGTGATGGGCAGTCACATGTACCGGCACGTGCCGGCCGCCGGATCACCGCAGGACCAGATCCTGCGGATGCTCGACGGGCTCGGCGTGAACTACAACAACTCGTCGTCGATCGACGGACTGCACGCCCAGTACCCCACCAAGTTCTTCTTCGAGGGCGAGTCGTCGGCAGCGACCTCGACCCGCGGGTCCTACCAGGACCCGGAGCAGCTCAACACGGGTGAGAACTACACGCCGGGCAAACGCAACACGTCCTCCTACGGCAACAACATGCCGAGGTTCGGCTACAGCGGCGAGTACGGGTTGAAGAAGGACCGTGACCGCAAGTGGTTCGCCGGCCAGTTCCTGTGGTCCGGCATCGACTACATCGGCGAGCCGACGCCGTACGACGTGTTCCCGGTGAAGTCGTCGTACTTCGGCGCGGTCGACACCGCCGGATTCCCCAAAGACGTCTACCACCTGTTCCGCAGCCAGCGGACCACCGATCCGATGGTGCACTTGCTGCCGATGAACTGGACCGACCACAAGCCGGGCGATCCGGTGTCGGTGTGGGCCTACAGCAACGTGGACACCGTCGAACTGATGCTCAACGGCAGGCCGTTGGGGGAGAAGAAGTTCAACACGAAGACCACGACGTACGGTGCCCGGTACCTGGAGACCACCGAGGCGAGCGGGGACGACAAGACGGTCACGTCCGGCCGGTTCCCCGGTAGTTACACGAGTCCCAACGGCAGTGCGGGCAAGCTGCACCTGACCTGGACGGTGCCGTTCCAGCCGGGACGACTGGTCGCGGTCGCAAGCGCGGTGGTGTGGAGGTGGCCCGCGACGAGGTCGTGACGGCGGGCCCACCGCACGCGATCAGGCTGACTCCCGACCGCAACACCACCAAGGCGGACGGCAAGTCGCTCACGTTCGTCACCGCGGACGTGGTCGACCGCGCGGGCGTGGTCGTGTCTGGTGCGGACAACCTGATCTCGTTCCAGGTCAGCGGTGGCAGCCTGGCGGGGCTGGACAACGGCCGGCCGGAGAGCGCGGAGAACTACCAGGCGAGCTCGCGGGCCGCGTTCAACGGCAAGGCACTGGCGATGGTCCGGTCCGGACAGGGATCCTCCGCGATCACGGTCACGGCGCGGGCCCCAGGTCTGCAGACCGGGACCGCGACGGTCGTGGCGACCGGTTCCCGACGTGACGTCGCACAGAACGCGGGTCCTGTGCCGCCACGGTACGCACCGCCAACCGCCGCGGCGGTGGCGGCTGACGCGAGCTACTCCGGCGCACCGAACACGATCCCGGCGGCGATGCTCGACGGCGACGGCTCGACGAGGTGGTCGGCCTACTACAACAAGAGCGCCACACCGCAGCTGCCGGCGGTGAGCTGGGCGCACGCGAAGGAGTGGGTGTCGTTGTCCGGTCTGGAGGGAGCGCCCATCAGCTCGGTGCAGGCCTCGTTCCTCATCGACTCGTCGCACGCCCTGCCCGCGACAATCACGGTGTCCTACTGGACCGGAACGGCGTTCGTGCCGGTCCGCAACGCGCGCATCGAGTGGGCGACGCAGTCCGGGAGACCGACCAGGGTCGCGTTCACTCCGGTGAGCACCGGACGCGTCCGCCTCGACCTGACCAGCCGCGCGTCTGGCACGACGCGCGGGTTCCTCGGGATCACGGAGGCGGCAGCCGGGCGTTAGCGTCAGCAGAGCTGGGTCACCCGCGTTGCCGCGGGTGACCCAGCCCGCTCGGGCGATCCGATGCAGATCGCTGGTGCAGATGGTGCCGTGGCGCCGGGTGAAGTCCGCAATGTCCAGGCAAATCCAGGTGAAGAGACGAAATGCGCAGCGCGGACGCGCCGTCACCCGAACAGCTCTGCCCACCTGCCGCGATCGCGCTCCCGGCACGGATCTGGCGGGGCGGCGCACGTCGTGACTGACCGACGCGGTCTGCCGGTGGTCGGCTGATCGCCCCGCACGCGCGATCACTGGCCGTTGCTCAGCAATATGTGGTGGACAACAGTTGTTTTCTTCGTCAGATTCGCATAGCGAGAGCGCGGCACGACCGTCTTCACTGGACACATGGCCATCTACTTCGTCCGGCACGGCGAGTCAGAGGCGAACGAGCAGAATCGGTTCGCCGGCAGGCAGAACACGCCGCTGACCGATCTCGGCGTGCGGCAGGCCCACCAGGCCGGAGCCGCCGTCGTGGCGCTGGGCATCCGTTTCGACGAGGTTCACACGTCCACTTTGGACCGTGCGCGGCGGACGGCGAGCGTGGTGACCAGCCACCTCCAGGAAGAACCCGCCACCAGGGTCGAGACGCACGCCTTGGACGAGCGCGACTTCGGCGTGTTCACGGCGGCGAACAAGAGCCTGGTCAAGAAGGCGGTCGGGTTCCGCGGCTACACCGAGTGCTTCCACTCGACCACCGGCACGCCGCCGGGAGGGGAGAGCTGGGAGGACCTCAGGGAGCGGGTTCGGCGCTACTACGTCGAGGTGCTGCTGCCCGCGTCGCGCGAGGGCAAGCAGGTTCTCGTCGTCACGCACAAGTACGTGGTCGAGATGTTCGCGGTCGTGCTCGCCGATCTGCACGACTACCGCGACATGAAGATTCCCAACGCGCGGCCGTTGTCCGAAGAGGACCTCCGCCGGATCGCCGCGGCTCCCGCGGTCGCGGCGAAGATCAACGATCTTGGTGAGCACGTCGAGATCCGGTTGCCCGCGTTGCTGGCCGGTGCGTGCGTGCTGGGCGCGTTCCTCCAGCTCGTCCTGCGCAGTCCGTTGCCCGCGGCGGTGTTGTCGACGGCGATCACGACGTTGCTGATGTGCAGCACGTTCTTCGGCATGCTGCGACTGCAACCGTGGACGCTGCGGGTCACCACCGGGCTCGGCCGTCTAGTGGCGGGCACTGTGCTCAAGTCGGCGGCGGGCGCGGCCCTGCTGTTCACCACCGACAGCGTTCCGTTGCTGCTGCTCGGTCTCGCACTGCTGGTGCCGCCGGCCACCCTGGCACCCGTGCTCGCCCTGTTGTGGGGCGGCGACTTCCACGCGAGCGTGCGCCACACGCTGGCTGCCTCGCTCGTGACACCGGTGGTGCTGCTGCTGGTCGCGGCGACGCAACGCGATCCGTTGCCGCGTGGGCTGGTGGCCGCGTCCGCGGTTGTGCTGTTGTGCGCCGTCACGTTGCCGACGCTGGTGGCGCAGCGGCTGCGGCACCGTGACCCGATCACAGCGGGCAGGCTCACCACGAACTGGAACTGGCTGGGCTCCGCCGCTCTCATCCCGCTCGCGGGGCTGACCGGGTACGCGCTCACGCCGTCCGGCTCGTTGCCGGCGGAGCTGATTCCGTTCGGGCTGGCCGAGGTGGCGCTGGTGGTGGCCGCTTTCGCCCTGCCGCGGGTGCTCGTCGGCGTGCTCGAAACCCGCAGGCACCTCTACGTCACGCAGGGCACGCCGAACGTGTTCCTGTGGTTGACGGTCGGCGCACCGCTGGTGGCGCGGGCAGGAGTGCTCGTGAAACTCCTGCCCGCGCTCACCGCCGGTGTCTTCTTCGCCGCGCTCGTGCTCGACGAGCACATCTTCGTGCGGATGTTCCGGCGCCAACTGACTACGGCGCGGTGACCCCGTCGAGCTGGAAGGTCTGCACCTGTCCCGCCGCGAACGGAACCCGAAGCAGCTTGCCGTTCAGCCGCACGTCGGTGCGTTGCACGTACCGGTCGCCGCCGCTGGTCGTCGAGGTCGACCACCTGGTGATCATGCCGGTCGGCAGCGTGGTGAACCTGGTCAGGTCGAAGGTGATCGCCTGCGCCGAGGTCGCGGTGTTGACCGCGACGAGCACGAGCCTGCGGGCGGCCGGATCGTAGGCCACCGCGGCGTTTCCGGTGGAGGCCGAGATGATCCGCATGCCGGGCCGGATGTGCCGGGTGAACTGCGCCAGCACGTAGAGCTTGTTCTGCACGGCGCCCGCCCGCAGCGTGTTCGGGTCGTAGGCGATCAACGCCCAGGCCGGGGTCGGGTCCATCACCTGCCAGTAGCACCACGCTGTGGGGTGGAGCCAGCGCCAGTCCAGGCACAGGTTGGTGGCCATGGTGAGGCCGGTGCCGTCCCGTTCGCCGGTCTCGGAGTTCCAGAGCACCTTGCCCGCCGCCTTAGCGTCGGCGTAGACCAGGTCGCGGCGACCACCGGAACCCTGGTAGCCGTGCACGTTGATCTGGTCGACAACGGACTTCGTGGTGGCGTCGAAGGAGGTCCACGTGCTGTGGGCCGCGTCGTAGCTGGTCTCGTCCGACGCGGCGATGTCCATGCTGGTCAGGCCGCGGGTGTTCATCTCCTGCCGCAGGTGCTGCAGCACGGTCCGCTGGGTCGAGCGATCGAAGTGGCAACCCTCCTGCTTCCCGGTGGCCGACCAGTAGTTCGACGCGGGCTCGTTGAACGGCTCCACCGTGCGGAACGTGACGCCGAAACGGTCGCGGAACTGCCGGGCCACCTCGGCCATGTACGCCGCGTGGGTGCGGTAGTGCTGCGACTGGAGGTTGTTGTTGTTCGCGTCGGCGGCGCCGGAGGGGTTGCGGTTGATGCACATCCACCATGCCGGTGAGTTCGAGAACAGCTCCGTGGTCGCGCCGCGTGCCACCGCCTTCACCAGGGACGCGCGTTGTTTCGCGTCCGCTCCCCACTGCCACGAGCTGGGATCGGTGTTGCGCCAGTCCTGCCAGAAGGTCTCGATCTGCTTGAAGCGCGGGATGTTCGGCGAGACGGCCATGCGCTGGCCGTCCACGCTGTTCCAGCTGCACGCGCCGAGGTTGTAGCGTGCGATGTTCAAGCCCAGTCCGGGGAGTGTCGTTCCGTTGTAGGTCACGGACTTCGTGGTGAACCACAGGTCGGCGAAGTCGTCGCGGTCGCCGAACACGTTGGCCCACCAGGCGAGGGAGGTGCCCCAGCCCTCCCACGTGCCGTAGTTCGTGCCGGGATCGACCGCGATGCTCTGGTCGGCGCCGGCGGTCGTTCCCACCGTCGTCGCCGCGATGGCGGCTGCTGCGCCGGACAGGACTGCTCTGCGGGTGACCATGGCTCCTCCTAAGGATTTGGCAGGGTGATCCTCGTGTCGAGCCCGTCGATCCACCGCAGCAGGACGTGGTCGCCGTGCACGGTGATCTGGGGGTTGTTCGCGGGGCCGCGGCTGCGATCCAGGCGCACGGCCGCCGCGACGACGTCACCGCGTCCGACGGCGCCGCTGATGCCGAGCCACGGAACGGCCGCGAACTTGCCCAGCGGCGACACCCCGCCCTCGGTTTCCACTCCCGCCTGGTCCAGCCCGCGCAGGCCGCACAGTGAGGAACACACGTGCGCACCGGTGACGACGATCTGGGAACGCGCCGGGGTCACGCCGCGTGGCCGGGTGTCCGCGGTGACGGGCCATCCGGACAACCGCAACCGGGCGTCGGTCTCGCCGTCGACGCGCACGATGCGGATCTCCACGCCGTCGCGCACGACCGAGACGACCAGCAGCGGAGGCCCTTCCACGATCTCGCCACCGCGGCCGGAGCCGTGGTCGGGTGACTTGTCCTCGCTGCTGTCGACCCAGCGCACAGGACCGTGCGAAGCGCCGGCGACCACACCGCCGGGCAGCTCGTCGACGAACAACGTCCGGAAGCCGGCGCGGTGGCTGGTCGCACCCGTGGCGTCGAGCAGCACCACGGAGTTGTCCACCAGTCGCTCCAGCGGCGGCATCGTCGCGGTGGAACAGCCCAGCCTCGCGTACAACGGGGAGTCCGCGCGCCGGTCGCCTGGCAACGCGTGGTCGGTGCCGTGGTTGACCACGGTGACGATGCCGTCGGCCCGGCTGCCCAACACCAGCCACCCCGGTGCGGTGATCACACGGGTGAAGTCCCCCGTCTCCACCGGCAGCGGGTGTTCCACGTCCGTCCACACGGGATGATCGGCGGGCAGCGCCAGCCCGAGCATGCCCTTGGCGGCCCAGTAGGGCGATCCGGGTCCGGAGTACGCCTGGCGGATCGCCGGCCAGCCACCGTGCCAGCCGAGGCGCAGCAGCCCGTCCGGTTCGAGCGATCCGTTCTCGACGAAGTGTTTCAGCACCCCGGATGCGGCACGCCGCAGCAGACCTGGCTGTGGCGTGGGTAGGCCCGTGATCGCCGCGACCCAGAACGGGGCCGCGGGCGCGAAGCGGTAGGTGAGACTGCGGCCCTGCATGAGCGGCGACCCGTCGGCGCCCGTCAGCGCCACCGCGTCCGTCAGGTACCGCGAGAGATCCTCGGACCACGTGCGGCGCACCTCATGCGAGCACAACGAATCGGGCACGTCGAACAGGTGCGTCCACAGCAGCGGGTACAGGTGCAGTGCCCAGCCCGTGTAGTGGTCGTACGCGCGTTCCTCGCCGTCGCTGAGCCATCCGTCAGGCCGCCGGAACGACGCGTGCAGGGCGAGATCGTGCTCGACGTCCTCTGCGGACCAGGGGCCGCCGACCTCGCGCAGGAACGATTCCACGACGATGCGGAACCACACCCAGTTGATCGGCGGGTACGGCTGACCGACCACGGTGGCCAGCCACTCGACCACCCGTTCCTGGACGTCGTCGCCGAGGTGGTCCCACAGCCATCGTTTGGTCATCTGGAGCACCAGCGCGATCGATGCCGCCTCGACCTTGGCCTGTCCCAGCTCGTCCGGCCGTGGCCAGGCTTCCGGCGAGTGCGGGTCGGGGCCGGCGGCGAGGCCCCAGGCGTAGCGCTCCAGCAGCGCCGGATCGCCGCCACCCGCGACCCGGAACCCGGCGAGCAGGAACGTGCGCGCGAATCCCTCCAACCCGTCGGAGGCCGGGCCGTACCGGCTCGGCCTCCGACGGGCAGGTCGATCCGCGCGCACCGCTGGGACCAGTACCGGTTGACGGCGTCGAGCATCTGGTCGGCGACCGCCTCCCAGTGCGCGCGGGTCCACCCCGTGCGAGGGGAGAGCAGGCGGTTCTCCGGTGGCAGCGTTGTCATGCCTGCACTGCCAGTCCGTGCCGGGTGACCGCTTCGATCGGGGTCAGCCCCACGACGTAGCGCTCCAGCTCGTCCAGTGCCGCCGCGGCCATGAGCCGGGTCTCCGATCCCAGTGATCCGGCGACATGCGGCGTGATGACCACGTTCGGGAGGTCGTACAGCGGCGACGAGGCCGGTAGCGGTTCCGGGTCGGTCACGTCCAGCACCGCGTGCAGGCGGCCCGCCGCGCACGCCTCCTCCAGCGCGGCAGTGTCCACAAGGGATCCCCGAGCGGTGTTGAGCAGGGTGGCGTGGTCGGGCAGCGCGGCCAGTTCGGCCGCACCGATCAGATGGCGGGTCTCCGGCAACGCGGGTGCGTGCAGGCTCAGCACGTCGGCCTGGGGGAGCGCCTCGGCGAGCGGCACGAGCTCGGCGCCGGCCGCCCGCACCAGCGCGGGATCCACGACGGGGTCGACGACGAGCAGCCGGCCGAGGTCGAGCCGCCGCAGCAGATCCACCACCCGCCGGCCGACCCTGGAGAACCCGACCAGCACGATCGTCCGGTCCAGTCCGGACAGTTCCCCGCGCAGCTCGCGGTAGGACCAGTCCTCGCGGAACCGGCGCGCGTCCGCCGCCAGGAACGGTACCTTCTTGAACGCCCACAGGATCGCCGCGGCGGTGTACTGGGCGACAGGCTCCGCGTTCACGTGTGCCGCCGTGGTGACGAGGACACCGCGATCGAACACGGCGTCGCCGACGTGCCCCCGCATGCTGCCGGCCGCGTGCAGGGCGGCGCGCAGGTTCGGTGCCGCCGCCAGCACGTCGGAGTCGATCGGCCGGCAGCCCCACGAGGTGATCAGCACCTCGACGTCGGCGAGGCGGCGGCGCACGTCCGGTGCGGAGAAGTCGTGCGCCACCAGGGGATCGCCGAGCGCGGCCAGCGCGCGCAGCCGGTCCAGCTCCCGCACCCCGAACTGCAGGTCGAACACGTCGGGGCTCATCGCGAGCAGGACCTCCGGCCGATGACCGCTCACTTGACGCTCCCTGCCGCGAGACCCGTGCGCCACTGCCGGTTGAGCACCAGGAACGCCACCACCAGCGGCAGCACCGCGAGCAGCGACCCGGTGATCACCAGCGGGGTGTACTGGGGGAACTGGTTCTGCCGCGTGCTCCACTGGAAGAGTCCGAGGCTGACCGGGAAGAGCTTCGGGTTGGTGAGCAGGACCAGCGGCAGGAAGAAGTTGTTCCAGATCCCGATGAACTGGAACAGCAGCACCGTCACCACTCCGGGACGCATCATCGGCAGCGCCACGGTGAAGAACGTGCGCAGCTGACCCGCCCCGTCGACCCGCGCCGCCTCCAGCACCTCGTTGGGCACCGCCGCGTCGGCGTAGACCTTGGCGAGGTAGACGCCGAACGGGTTGGTGAGCAAGGGGATGAACACCGCCCAGAACGTGTCGACGATCCGCAGTTCGGAGGCGAGCAGGTACATCGGCAGCGCGAGCACCGTCGTGGGCACGAGCACGCCGGTCAGCGTCAGCGCGAACAGCAACCTCCTGCCGGGGAAGCTCGTCTTGGCGATGGCGTACCCGCAGGCCGCGCAGATCATCGCGCCGAGGACCGCCCCGCCACCGGCGTACAGCACGGAGTTGAGCAGCCAGTTCCAGAAGATCCCGTTCTCCTGCGCGAACAACGCCTTGACGTTGGCCCACAGGTTCCACTCACCGAACTCGAACGCGCCGGTGGTGGAGAAGTCGCCGAGCGACTTGGTCGCCGACGTGAGCAGCCACATCAGCGGCAGCAGGCTGTACAGCGCGGCGATGACCAGGATCAGGTGCACCGCTGGAACGGAAACCCAGCGGGACCTGCGGTCCACGATGGACGTGCTCAACGCGACCTCCTCGTCGAGAAGCGCATGACGACGGCGGACAGCACCGCGCAGATCACCGCGAGCAGCACCGACGCCGCGGCGGCACGCCCGTTGTCACCGGCGACGAACGCGGCCTCGTACACGTACATGCTCGGCGACCAGGTGCTGGTCACCGTGCCGGTGAAGCCCCTGAGCACCATGGGTTCGGTGAACACCTGCAACGAGCCGATGACGGTGAACACCGCCGCCACGAAGATCGTCGGGCGGATCACCGGGATCTTGATGGACCACGCCGTGCGGAACCCGCCGGCACCGTCGGCCCTGGCGGCCTCCACGATCTCCCTGGGAACGGCCTGCAGCGCGGTGTAGAAGATGATCATGTTGTAGCCGACCCACTGCCACGTCGCGATGTTCGCGATCGACGGTAGCACCGCACTGTCGCTCAACGGGTCGATGCCCAGCAGGTTCTTGATCGGGCCGATCGTGGGACTGTAGAGGTAGGCCCAGATCAGACCGCCGATGACCACCGGCACCGCGTAGGGCACGAAGACCGCCAGCGACCACATCCGCCGCAACCGCACCACAGCGGAGTCCAGCAGCAGCGCCAGGATCAGCGCGCCGATCAGCATGCTCGGGATGTGGATCAGTGCGAACAGGGCCACGTTGCCCAGTCCCGCGTGGAACGCCTTGTCCGCGATCACCGAGACGTAGTTGCCGAGCCAGACGAACACGTGCTCGGGACCGGAGAAACCCAGGCCCTGCAGGCGTTCGGTGAACAGGCTCAGGTACAGCGCGTACAGCACCGGGACCAGCACGGTGCTCACGAGCAGCACCAGGAACGGCACCGCCAGCACGAGGCCCGCGAAATCCTTCCTGGGGGCCCTGGTGACCGGTTCCGCCGCCGGCTCCTCCAGCACGGGTGCGCGCTCCGGCGCGAGGACGCTCATGCCGATTTCCCTTCCCGCACGGAGAGTCCCTTGGCGCGCATGTCGGCCACGGCGTGCTGCTGGATCTTCCGCAGCGCCTCCGGCAACGTCGTGCTGCCGGAGCGCACGGGCCCGAAGTTGTCGGAGATCGTCGAGAACAGGCGCAGTGCGTTCGGTCCCCACGTCCAGTCCGGCACCCGTTTCGCCGCTTCGTCGAGCACGTCGTAGACGGGATCGCCGAGGAAGTAGCCGCCCTTGTACGCCTGCCGCGCGATGGCCCTGTTGGGCAGGTGCGCGGGGAACGGCGTGGTGAACGTGCTGCCGATCTTCGGCACGTCGGGGTTCGTGCTGATCCAGCGCAGGAACGTCATGGCCGCCTCGGGAACCTTGCTCTCCGCGGAGACGCCGAACGCCGTGCCGCCCTGCACCCCGTTGGCCGGCTTGCCGTTCCACGTCGGCATGGTCGCCACGGCCCAGCGCCCGGTGTCCTTCGGGATCGACCTGCCCAGCGTGCCGACGCTCCACGAGGCGCCGAGCAGGCCCCAGAGCTTGCCGTCGTGCATCCCGGCGATCCAGTCCTGCGTGCCGTGCACGACCCCGGCCACGAGGTTCTCCGAGATCATCGACTGCCAGAACGACCCTGTGCGCACCGTGCCCTCACCGGCGATGTCCACGGCCCACGTGTCGCCCTGCGCCGTCCACCACGGATCGTCCGCCTGCCACGACATGCCCGCGAAGAACGAGCCGTCGTTGAGCGGGAACGAGCAGATGCGCGCCTGCGGGTCCACCTGCTTCACGGCGGCGGCAGCGGCGCGGAACTCGTCCCACGTGCGCGGCAACGCGATGCCGTGCTGGTCGAAGAGATCCTTGCGGTAGTAGAAGACCATCGGCGCGAGGTCCATCGGCACGCCCCACGTCCTGCCGTCTGGCCGCACTCCGCGCCACGCGGCCGGCGAGTACTGGCTCTCGAGGTCGGCCATGTCCGCGGTGAGGTCGCGCAGCCCGCCGGTGAGCAGGATCTGCGGCAGACCCTGGTACTCCACGTGCAGGACGTCCGGGGCGTTGTGCGCCCGGATGGCGTTGGTCTGCTGGGCGTAGCCGCCGGACAGTCCCGCCGCGATCACCCGCAGCTCGACGAACACGTCCTTCTGCGCGGCGTTGAACGCGGCGACGTACTTGTCCATGCCGGTGAGCCAGGACCAGATGGTGACCGTGGTGGCGCCCGGAGGTGCGGCGGTCGCCGAGCAACCACCGACGAGACCCGCCGCGCCCATGGCGGCGGAGGCGCGCAGGAAACCGCGGCGCGAGAGGCCGCGGGTCCGCAGCGCTGGGGAAAGCTCCATTGCTGACCCTCCTGCTGGAGTGATGTGGCACACCTCAACGCGTGGCACACTCAGCGGTCAACGAAACGATCAGAAACGCTCGTAATCGATCAGAAATGAAGCGATGACCCAGAAGTTGGCTGCTCAGCGCCATGAACTGATCCTGCGGGCCGTACGGGCGCACGGCACCGTCCGCTTGCCGGAACTGGTGGAGCTGCTCGGCGTGTCGGCGGTGACCGTGCGCAGGGACGTGACCGCTCTCGCCGATCGCGGCCTCGTGGTGCGCGTGCACGGCGGCATCACGATGCCCCGGCACGCCGAACCGTTCCCGCGCGGACCGCAGTCGGTGGTCGGTCCCGCTCCGACGCATCCGCTGGTCGGCATGGTGGCGCCCTCGGTGGAGTACTACTGGCCCGCAGTGATCCAGGGCGTGCAGACCGCGGTGGCGGCGGCGGGTGGACGGCTGGTGCTGCGCGCGTCCAGCTACGACGCGCTGGAGGATCGGCGCAAGGCGTGCGAGCTGCTCGACCGCGGCGTGCAGACCCTGCTGGTCGCACCGAGCACGACCGGCCGCGCGGGTGTCGAGCTGCTGCGCTGGCTCGGCGCTCAGTCGGTCCCCGTCGTGCTGGTCGAACGGCTTCCTCCGCCGGAGCTGCCCACGATCGCGCTGGACGCGGCGGTGACCGACCACGCGATCGGCGCGGGCCTCGCCGTGCGGCACCTCGCCACGCTCGGCCACCGGCGCATCGGCCTGGTCACCTCGCGGCAGAGCCCGCACAGCGACGCCATCCGCGCGGGCTGGACCACGGCCGTGTCGTCGCTGGAGCTGTCGTTCAACGGGGTTCCCGCGCTCGACGTGCCGACCTACGGCTCTCCACAGTGGGCGCGGGCGGTCGACCAGGTGATCGACGAGTGCCTGGACGCCGACGTGCACGCGGTCCTGGTGCACGCAGACCGGGAGGCGATCGGTGTGCTCGAACGAGCACGCGAACGGGGGATCAGCGTGCCGAACGACCTCGCCGTCGTGTCCTACGACGACGAGGTTGCCGCGGCATCCGACCCGCCGCTGACGGCCGTGCGGCCGCAGAAGCACGGGCTCGGCGCGCTCGCCGCCCAGCTCGCGCTGGCCCGGCTGGCTGATCCGCTGGACCGGCCGGTGCACCGGGTCGTGCTGTGGCCGACGCTCACGGTGCGGGAGTCGTGCGGCACCGCCCTCTGCCCTGCCTGACGTCGCCCGGTCACCTGTGGCGGCACAGACCCTAGTTCTTGAGGGTGAGGGTCACCGTCGAACCGTCGCGGAGGTTGCCGGGCAGGTACGTCCTGCCGCTCCCGTTCTCCGTGAACCAGCTGACGTTCGCCTGCCGCCACCACCAGCCGCTCGCGAAATGGCAGCGTCCGGCGTCGAGGCCCTGTGCGGGATAGGACGAGTCGGAGCCGTTCTGGTTGATGCCACGCAGGAAGAAGCTCACGTTGGTGCCGACACCGTTGCAGACCCTCACCTGAACCGCGGGCGGCGCGGCGGACGCCACACCGGGCAGCGCGAGCAGAGCGGCGACAGCGGCCGCTGCGGCCATCGGCGCAGAAGCGAACTCGGGCAGAACGTTCATGGGGATCTCACTGACCTTTTGTTTGTGACTTGCCGGATGACCGCTCCTGGTTCGCGTACCGCGCTCAGCGGCGTTGGCACGCGAAATAGGCCCAGTACGCGTCGCCGGAGAACTTGATGTAGGAGTACCTGACGGCGCCGTGGTAGTCGTTGACGCACTCGTCGCGGTCCTGCCGCAGGGCCCACTCGGCTCCGTCGTAGGTCCGGTGACGAGTGCCCTGGCTGTAGAGCAGCTCGCCACTCGCCTGAGCGGGGACGACGGTGAGCACGAGTGCGGCGGCGGCGAGAACCGCGGAAGTGACCGCGCTCCGGAAGACTTTGTTGCTCATGTGTGTGACTCCTTTCGGTTCGGCTCATTGAGCCACGGAAGCCGGACCGGGGCTGCGGGTCGCGTCCTGCGGGCACGTGGGGAGCGGGAAAACCCTCACCAGAGCGGCTCGGGCGAATTCGGAAGTTGTTCCGCGTCGTGCCGGATTCCCGGCGGGAGGCGTGCCGGCTCGTGTTTTCTCGATCATGTCCCGTTGCTGATCGAAGGACTCTCGAGTTGACGCTTCTCAGTGCCGTCCTGAGCTTGGCGCTCACCGCTTCCGTTCTGACCGCGCCCGCACCTGGGGCTCCTCGGTTGACCGAGCAGACGGGGTCCGGCGGCGCTGTGTCCAGTGTGGACCCCGACGCGTCGGCGGTGGGGGTCGAGGTGTTGCGCCGCGGTGGCAACGCCGTGGACGCCGCGGTCGCGACGGCAGCCGCACTCGGCGTCACCGACCCGTTCTCCACCGGAATCGCGGGCGGGGGATTCTTCGTGCACTACCAGGCGTCGACCCGTCGAGTGTCCACAATCGACGGACGCGAGACCGCGCCGGCCGCCGTGCACGAGCAGCTGTTCGTCGAGAACGGCGCGGCGATCGCGTTCGACGAGGCGATGACGAGCGGTCTGTCGGTCGGTGTACCGGGCAACCCCGCCACGTGGAGGCACACGCTGGCCAGGTGGGGCACGCTGAGCCTCGGCCAGGCGCTCGCCCCCGCCGAGGCGATCGCGCGCCGCGGTTTCGTGGTGGACGAGACGTTCCACCGCCAGGTCGCGAACAACGCCGGGCGGTTCGCGGACTTCACCTCCAGCCGCAAGCTGTTCCTGCCCGGTGGCAAGCCACCCGCGGTCGGCAGCACCTTCCGCAATCCCGAGCTCGCGGACACCTATCGCGAGCTGGCGCGGACGAACCTGGTGTCGCTCTACGGCGGCTCGCTCGGCCGCGACGTCGTGCGGACGGTGCGGCAGCCGCCTGTGGCTCCCGGTTCCACACGCGTCGTTCATCCAGGCCGGATGACGATCGCGGACCTCGCCGCCTACCGGGTGACGCAGCCGGCCCCTGCCAGGACGAGCTACCGAGGCCTGGACGTCTACAGCGCGGCGGCCCCGGCCGGCGGTCTCAGCACGGGCGAGGCGCTGAACATCCTGGAGACCACCGATCTGGCGAAGGCGTCGCAGACCGAGTACCTGCACCGGTTCATGGAGGCGACGAAGCTCGCGTTCGCCGACCGCACGCGCTGGGTCGGCGATCCCTCGCGCGCCGACGTGCCCGCCGGGCAGCTGCTCTCGCAGCGCTACGCCGACAGCCGTGCGTGCCTGATCCGGGCCGGCGCCGCGCTGCCCGCGCCCACGGGTGCGGGCGATCCGCGCAACCCGCGACCCTGTGCTGCCAACGGTTCTCCCGCGAAACCGGGCAACGAGGCCGAGCGCACGACGCATCTCGTCGTCACGGACAGGTGGGGCAACGCGGTCTCCTACACCTCGACCATCGAGTCCGAGGGCGGTAACGGCATCGTCGTGCCCGGCCGCGGTTTCCTGCTGAACAACGAGCTGACCGACTTCAACTTCGTGCCCGCGCTGCCCGGCGGCCAGGACCCGAACCTGCCGGGCGCCTGCAAGCGACCGAGGTCCGCGATGTCCCCCGTCATCGTGCTGGACCGCGGCCGGCTCGTGCTCGCCGCCGGATCACCCGGCGGCGGCACGATCATCACCACCGTGACGCAGATCCTCGCTGAGCGCTACGGCCGTGGCCGGACGCTGCTGGAAGCCGTTGCCACGCCTCGCGTTTCGCAACGCAACACGGCGGTGGCCACGGCGGAGCCCGTGTTCCTCGCGTCCTCCGACCGAGCGGCGCTCGAGTCGCTGGGTCACCGGTTCGGCGAGGTCGCCGAGATCGGTGCCGCGACGGCGATCGAGCGTCTGCCGGACGGGCGGTGGCAAGCGGTGGCGGAACCGGTGCGGCGAGGTGGGGGAGCGGCCCGCGTGGTGAACCCGTCCTGAGCGGTCAGCCGCGGTTTCGGTCTATCGTCTCCGCGCCGGATGATCACATTGACAAATGATTCGAATCGACCGTCGAATCGACAGCACCGGGAATTCTGTCAAAGGTGTTGAAACCTGAATGCGAAGGGCCGGTCACCACGGTGACCGGCCCTTCGCATTCAGGTGGAGCGACCTCAGACCAGCTCGAAGACGTACCAGCCCTCCGGCAGGCCGAATGACCCGTCCGAGTGCCTGCAGTGGTGGAAGATCCTGGTCTTCTCCATCCAGCGCCTGGCTCGGTCGCTGCACTCCGAACCCGAGCTCAGCGGCCCTTCGCGCAGGCCACGCCACTTCTCGGAGCGCTCCTCGGTCACGTTCGGGACGTTACCGGTGGACGCTGCGGCCACCGGTGCGAGGCCTGCCGTCATCCCGCTCGCGGCCGCCGCCGCGAGAATTCCGGCTGCCAGTCGAGTGCGAATGCTCACCGCTCTCCTTCAATTGACGCCGAGTTGACGCGACGTAGTTTTTCAGGGAGCGTTCCCAGAAAACAACCGACACAAGTAGGGCGCCAAACAGGCTATGTCGCCACGCGGCCGGAACGGGTGCTCGCCGTTGGCAGGTACCCGCAGACACCATCAACGTCAACGCTGCACCGCTTCGGTGAGGATCGGACCGCGCTGTTCGACAGTCCGCTCAGGCGAGCGCGGCGTCGATCTTCGCCCGGAGCTCGCGGTCGATCTCGCCGTAGGACTGACCGGTCGGCTCGAACTTCGCGCCGTTGAAGAAGAAGGTCGGCGTGCTGGTCACGCCGAGCGTGCCCGCGTCCGCGATGTCGCGGTCGATCGCGGCCTTGACTTCGGGCGAGGCCATGTCGGCGCGGAACCTCTCCACGTCGATTCCCGCCGCCCTGGCGAACTCCTCGAACAGCGCGACGGCACGCGCTTCGTCGGACGAGATGGTCTTGCCGTCGCGCGCCCACTTCTCGAAGTTGTCGTAGAGCGCGTGGTACAGCTCGCGGTACTTGCCCTGCCTGGCAGCCGCTTCGCTCGCCCTGGCCGCGGGCAGGGCCAG
The DNA here is from genome assembly GCF_033949925.1 of Lentzea kristufekii. Lineage (NCBI taxonomy): Bacteria > Bacillati > Actinomycetota > Actinomycetes > Pseudonocardiales > Pseudonocardiaceae > Lentzea > Lentzea kristufekii. Next base: position 40,036 of record NZ_JAXAVV010000037.1, on the reverse strand, counting down.
CGGATGCATCTCCAGCGGGAGGTTGCGCGTGATGAACGTGATCCGGCCGCGGTAATCCTCCTCCAGCTGCCTCGCGACGTTGTTGTAGTAGCGAACGCAGGCAGGGCACTGGAAGTCGAGGAACTCGACGATTGTGACCTCGGCCTCGTTCGCGGTGGACAGGGCGTTCGCGCCGGCGGGCACCAGTGTGGTGCCACCCGAGTCGGTGCTGTCGTCGCCGCGATGGGAGAACGCGATGCCGCCGAAGACGACGCTCGCGAGTACGACTACGACTGTTGCCAGGACCACGTTCAGCGACATGCCTGGCCGCTTGGTCACCGGGGTGTGCTTCTTCTGCTTCTTGCGCGCCATGGTATAGCTTCGGATCCTTCCGGCTCTGATCAACTGCCGGGAACGGGGTCGGACCTCGTGCCGACCGGCTCCCGTTGCCGCCGGTGCTGTGATGGGCATTACTGTCCACTGTGGACTGCCCTGGCGAGAACGGCGGACGCGACCATACCGCCGACCCGGAGTCCGCTGTCGATCCGTACAGAGTGGGCGAACGGGTTCGCGGCCTTGGAAAACGCCTGGCCGGCGCGGGTCTGAACCACGTCGTGGTCTGTCAAGAGATGGCTCGGTCACACGTGATCGGGCGCCGTCCGAAAAACGAGGAATCACGCGGCGGTGCCGCCGCGTGATCGTTCCTGTCCATTAGAACTGTGTCTCACGGACATCGACTGAGGGTGGTGCGGCAGGTGGCGAACGTCGTCGTGGCTGATCCGCGGTTGGAGGCGCTCGTCGATCCGGCGGCGCGGGTCGAACGGCTCGGCGGTGGCGCGACGTGGAGCGAGGGCCCGCTGTGGCTGCCGGACGAGCAGGCGGTCGTCTGGTCGGACATTCCCGGCAACCGGATCCTGCGCTGGACGGCGTCCACCGGCGAGGTGACCGTCGACCGCGCCGAGGTCGAGTTCACCAACGGCAGGACGCGCGACCGGCAGGGGCGGGTGGTCACGTGCTCGCACGGCAGGCGGGCAGTGGAACGCACGGAGGCCGACGGAAGCACGATCGTGCTGGTCGATCGGTTCGGCGGGGCGCGACTCAACTCGCCCAACGACGTCGTGGTCGCCTCCGACGGCTCGATCTGGTTCACCGACCCGCCCTACGGGATCATCCAGCCGCACGAGGGACATCCCGGCGAACGCGAGTACGGGGCGCATTACGTGTTCCGGTACGTGCCGGGCGCCGAGGAGCCGACACCCGTGATCACCGACATGGAGGAGCCGAACGGGCTGGCCTTCTCGCCGGACGAACGACTGCTCTACGTCTCCGACACCTCCTCGGCGTTGCGCACGGACGGGACCGGTCAGCACTGCATCCGCGTCTACGACGTCACCGACGACCGGCGCTGCGTCAACGGCCGGGTCTTCGCCGAGATCACCCCCGGTGTCGCCGACGGCTTCCGGGTCGACGAGCACGGCAACGTGTGGACGTCGAGCGGCGACTCGGTGCAGATCTACGCACCGGACGGCACACGGCTGGGCAAGATCGTGATTCCGGAGGTCGTCGGCAACGTGTGCTTCGGCGGTCCGGACGGTGACGAGCTGTTCGTCACCGCTTCGACGAGCCTCTACCGCGTGCGCACGCGCACCAGGGGAGCTACCGGGTGACGCCGCTGCTGAGTGTCGCGCACCTGGTCAAGTCCTTCCACGGCAACAGAGCTGTCGACGACGTGACGTTCGAGGTGGGGCGCGGCGAGATCGTCGCGCTGCTGGGCGAGAACGGCGCGGGCAAGTCCACCGTGATCAAGATGCTCGCCGGCGTGTACCGGCCGGACAGCGGCACGATCGAGGTCGACGGTGCCCGGTCGCGGAACGGCATCGCGTTCGTGCACCAGGACCTCGGACTCGTCGAGTGGATGACCGCGGCTGAGAACATCGCGATGGTGGCGGGCTTTCCTCGCCGCGGCGGGATGGTTTCGTGGTCACGGGTGCGGGAGCAGGCGGTTCGTGCGCTCGACCTCGTCGGCGGCGGCATCGATCCGGACGCGCGCGTGTTCGACCTGCCCCGTGCCGAGCGCTCGCTGCTGGCGATCGCCCGTTGCCTGACGGGCGAACCGAAGCTGCTCGTGCTGGACGAGCCGACCGCGAGCCTGCCGCTGCCGGACGTGGCCCGGCTGTTCACCGTGCTGCGCGGGCTGCGGGACCGGGGCGTCGGCATGATCTACGTCTCGCACCGGCTGGACGAGGTGTACGAGATCGCCGACTCCGTGGTCGTGCTGCGTGACGGCGAGGTCGTCGGCAGGGGCGCCACGGATGACGTTCCTCCTGGCGAACTGGTGCGGTTCATCGTCGGCAGGTCCGCGGTGACCACACCGCCGGGTGAGGCCGGCACCGACGTGCGGCTGGAGCTGCACGGGGCCGAGGTGGGCGATGTCGGACCTGTCGAGCTGACCCTGCGCGCCGGTGAGGTGGTCGGCCTGGTCGGCCTGCGCGGCGCCGGCCAGGAGGAGATCGGCAGGGCGGTCGCGGGCGTGCTGCCATTGCGCGCCGGACGCATGTCGTTGGACGGCAAGGACTTCCGGCCACGGGACACCGCGAGCGCGGTGGCGGCCGGCATCGGGTTCAGCACGTCGAACCGCGAGGCGGAGGGACTGGCGAACGGGCTTTCCGTGCGGGAGAACATGTTCCTGAACCCGGCGGTGCGCGGCAGCTGGTCGCGTGGCCGGGCCGAGCGTGGTCACGCCGCGGAGCTCGTCCGCGAGTTCGGCGTACGGCCGGCCGGCACCGAGATCGCCGTCGACGCGCTTTCCGGTGGCAACCGGCAGAAGGTGATGCTCGCCCGCTGGTGGTCGACCGGCCGGGCCGTGGTCGTGCTGGAGGAACCGACGATGGGCGTCGACGTGGGGGCGAAGGCCGACATCCACGCGTTGCTGCGCAGGGCGGGGGAGCGGGGCGTGGCCACCCTTGTCGTCTCGACCGATCTCGAGGAGGTCGCCGCGGTCTGTCACCGCGCACTGGTCTTCGGGCGCGGCCGGGTCCGGCGCGAGCTCGCCGGGAGCCGGCTCACGACCGGTGCACTCGCCGCCGCCGCATCCGGATTGCCGGACGACGAAGGAGTCTGATGCCGTCGCACATGTCGGTGCGATCGACCGCGCTCGAGCCCCCCGAGGGCGTCGCGGCCTCGCGCAAGCTGCTCACCGTGTACGGCATGGTGCTCGTCACGGCCGCGCTGTTCCTGCTCTTCGCGTTGCTGTCACCGGAAACGTTCGCCACCGGGCTGAACTTCCGGTTGCTCGCCGCCGGCAACGCCGTGCCACTCGTGCTGGCGGTCGCGGTCACCGTGCCGATGATCGCCGGCAAGATCGACCTCTCGGTCGGCTACGCGCTCGGGCTGTGGCAGGTGCTCGCGTTGTCGTTGCAACTGGCCGGAATCGACTACCGGCTGGTGATCGCGCTCGTGCTGCTGGGCGGGTCGCTCGTCGGCCTGCTCAACGCGCTGCTGGTCGAACTGGCCCAGGTCGACGCGTTCGTGGCCACCCTGGCGACCGGGCAGGTGATCTTCGCGATCACCTACTGGTACACCGAGGGCAAACAGGTCGTGGACGCCGATGGAGCCCGTGCCGCGTACTTCGACGCGATCGCCACGTGGTCGTTCGGTCCGGTGCCTGGACCGTTCGTGGTCGCACTGGTGCTCGTCGCGGCGCTGTGGTTCGTGTTGGAGTACCTCCCGGTCGGCCGTTGTCTCTACGCGGTGGGTGCGAACCCGCGTGCCGCCGAGCTGACGGGGATCGCGCGCCGCCGCTACGTCGTGGGTTCCATGGTCACCTCCGGTGTGCTGAGCGCGATCGCCGGAATCATGTTGTCCGCGCGGCAGGGCGGGGTGGCACAGGCCAACATCGGCCCGGAGTTCCTGCTGCCCGCGCTGGCCGCCGCGTTCCTCGGCTCCACCACCATCCGGCCCGGCCGGGTGAACGCCTGGGGCACGCTGCTGGGCGTCTTGATCACCGCGATCGGCATCTCCGGCCTGCAGCACCTGCTGCCCGGACGCTTCTACCTGGAGCCGTTGTTCAACGGCTTGACGCTCGTCGCGGCGATCACGATCGCGAGCCTCGCGAGCCGCAAACGCCTTGCTCGCGCCGAAAAGCACCGGCCGAGCGCGGGGGAGGAGTCATGAGGAGCATCGCACTGGCGGTCGCGGGGCTGGTCGCGGTGTGCGGCTGTGCGAGCCCGACCGTGGCTGAGGTGCAGGGCAGTTCGCGGACCGCGGCGGCCGAAGATCGGCTCGTCCCCGAGGGCGTGACCGACGTGCTCGCCGATGCCCGCGAGCGCGTGGCCGCGAGTCTCGAAGGACGCAACGGCTTCACGCCACCGTCAGACCCGTCGCCGGCACAGCGGCGTGGCGGCACCATCGCGTTCGTCGCCGCGGACCTCGCCAACGGCGGCGTCAACGTGGTGGGCAGGGCCGTGGAGCAGGCGGCCGGCGCGATCGGCTGGCGCGTGATGGTGCTGGACGGCAAAGGCAGCGCGCAGGGTCGTGCCAGCGCGCTCGGCCAGGCGATCGCCCTGCGACCGATCGGCATCGTGCTCGGCGGGTTCGACGCGACCGAGCAGGCGGCGACCATCAGGCAGGCGACCGGCGCCCGTGTTCCGGTGGTCGGCTGGCACGCGGGTGCCACGCCCGGTCCGCTGCCGGGTGTCTTCGCCAACGTCACCACCGACCCGCTGGAGGTGGCGTGGCTGGCCGCGGCGTACGCGGTCGCCCGTTCGCAGGGACGGGCCGGGGTCGTGGTGCTGACCGACTCGCAGTACGACATCGCGGTCCGCAAGGCGAAGGCGATGCGCGAGTACGTTCGCCTGTGCTCCGGCTGCGAGGTTCTGTCCTATGAGGACTCACCGATCGCGGAGGCGGACGCCCGCATGCCCGGTTTGGTCTCGTCGTTGTTGCAGCGCAACGGGGATCGGCTCGGTTACCTGCTGGGCGTGAACGGCAACTACTTCGGTGCCGCGAAGTCCGCGTTGCGCGACGCCGGTCGTGCTCCTGAAGGGCCGCCGGTGGCGGTGGCCGCCGGTGACGGTGACGCCGCCGAGTTCCAGCGCGTCCGCACCGGTGATCACCAGGCCGCCACCGTGGCCGAGCCGATGTCGTTGCAGGGCTGGCAGCTCGTGGACGAGCTCAACAGGGCGATCGCCGGAGGGCAGCCGTCCGGCTTCGTCGCCAGGCCTGCGTTGATCACCAGTCAGACGGTGCCCGCCGGCGGGGTCTTCGACCCGCCGTCGGGATACCGCGAGATCTACCGGAAGATGTGGGGTACGTCGTGACAGAGGTCGGTGTCGTCGGACTTGGGGTGATGGGAGCGGCCATCGCGCGCCGGTTGATGGCGACCGGACACACCGTGAGCGTCTACGACGTCCGGCGGTCGGCCGTCCTGGACCTCGTCCGCGACGGCGCGACCGCCGCGCGGACGCCGTCCGAACTGGCCGGCGCGGACGCCGTGCTGCTCTCCCTGAACTCGGCGGAGATCGTGGAGGAGGCGGTCTTCGGCGAGGACGGTGTGCTCGACGACGAGCCCGGCGGCGTCCTGGTGATCGACATGTCGAGCATCGATCCCGCCCGCACCCGTGAGCTCTCGGCCAGGGCCAGTGTGCGCGGCGCGCGCTGGGTCGACGCGCCGTTGTCCGGCGGTGCTCCCGGTGCGGCGGCGGGCTCGCTCACGTTGATGGTCGGCGGTGCCGACGAGGACGTGGCCGTGGCGAGCGGCGTGCTGGCCTCGCTCGCGCGGCGGATCACGCACATCGGCCCTGCCGGGTCCGGTCAGCTGGTGAAGCTCGTGAACCAGGTGCTCGTCGGCTGCGCATTCGCGGCGGTCGCCGAGTCCGCCGCGCTGGTGCGGGCGGCCGGTCTGAACCCGGACGAGGTGCTGAGCGCGTTGAGCGGAGGCAGGGCCGACTCCGTGGTGCTGCGGGAGTTCTTCACCAAGTTCGCCGAGGTGGACCTCACCCCGACCGGCCGGGTCAGCAACATGGTCAAGGACCTGGAGAGCGCGCGCGACTACGCGCGGACCGTGAAGGTGCCGCTGCCGATCACCGCCGCGGTGGCGGAGCTGCACCGCTGGGCCGTCGACGCGGGACACGGTGACCGGGACAACGCGGCGCTCATGCACTACTACCTGGAGAACCCATGAACTCGCTGTTCGACCTGACCGGCCGCACCGCGCTGATCACCGGTTCCAGTCGCGGCATCGGCGCGGCGCTGGCCAGGGGGCTCGCCGAGGCAGGTGCGGAAGTCGTGCTGAACAGCCGTGACGAGCAGATGCTGACGACGGCCGCCGAGCAGCTGGCCGAGGCCACGGGCGCGACCGTGCGCACCGCCGCGTTCGACGTGACCGACCCGCTCGCCGTCGACGCGGCGGTGCGGCGGATCGGACCGGTGGACATCCTGGTCAACAACACCGGGGTCCAGCACCGTGAACCTCTGCTGGACGTCTCGGCCGAGAACTTCCGCCGCGTCGTCGACACGAACCTCACGAGCGCGTTCCTCGTCGGCCGCGCCGTGGCGGAGGGGATGCTCGGACGCGGGCGCGGCAAGATCGTCAACGTCTGCTCGGTGCAGAGCCGGCTCGCCCGGCCCGGCATCGCCGCCTACGCCGCCTCCAAGGGCGGTCTGGCGATGCTCACCCGGGCGATGTGCGCGGAGTGGGCGCCGGGAGGCATCACCGTCAACGGGCTCGCGCCCGGCTACGTGCTCACCGAGCTGACCCGGCCGCTGGCGGAGGACCCCGGCTTCGACGGGTGGATCCGCGGCCGCACCCCCGCCGGGCGCTGGGCGAGGCCGGAGGACCTCGTCGGCACGCTGATCTGGCTCTCCTCTGCCGCGTCGGACTTCGTCAACGGCCAGGTGATCGCCGTCGACGGCGGCATCACGGCGGTGATCTGAGGTGGCGCCGGCCCGCGACAGCAGCGCCTGCGCCCACGACTCCTGCGCGTGGTGGCTCGACGCGCGCCGCCCGACGTGTCAGGACGCCTCTGTCGGCAGTGGACGGTTCCGCGGTTGTGATGCGTGCTGCTCGCGGCGGATCGTCGCCGCCGACTTCCCCCTGGGCGGTGATCTGACGTGGTGGCGGTGATGCCGGCGGTGGTGGCGCACGGCGCGGGAGACCTGCGAGTGGAGACGCGGCCGGTGCCCTCGCCGGGACCGGGCGAGGTCGCCGTCTCCGTGCGCTACGGCGGTGTCTGCGGTTCGGACCTGCACTACTGGCGGCACGGCGCGGTCGGTGGCTTCCGGCTGCGGGAACCCATGGTGCTCGGGCACGAGGTGTCGGGTGTGGTGCACGCGGTGGGCGACGGTGTGGCGTCGGTGATGCCGGGCACGGAGGTCGCCGTGCATCCCGCCACGCCGTGCCGCCTCTGCCCGCAGTGCCGCGCCGAGCGGCACAACATCTGCGCGAACACGGCCTACCTGGGCAGTGCCGCCCGGTTCCCGCACGTGCAGGGCGGGTTCGCCGGTGTGCTGGTCGTGCCGCAGGAGCAGGTGCTGCCGTTGCCGACGGGGCTCGACCTGCGGCTGGCGGCGGTCGCCGAACCCGCTGCCGTGGCGTGGCACGCCGTGCGCAGGGCGGGTGACGTGACCGGCAAACGGGTGCTGGTCACCGGAGCGGGTCCGATCGGCTGCCTCGTCGTGGCCGCCTTGCGCGTGGCGGGTGCGGCGGAGGTGGTGGCAGTGGACCTGCACGACGCACCGCTCGCGGTGGCACGTGCGGTCGGTGCGACGGTCACCGTCCGCGTGGGAACACAGGCCGCGCGGTCACTGGCCGACCTGCGGGTGGACGTGGCGGTCGAGTCGTCCGGTGCGGCGGCCGCGTTCACCACCTGCCTGCACGCGGTCGACCGCGGGGGACTGGTCGTCGGTCTTGGCCTGCTGCCGCCCGGCGACAGCCCGATCGCGGCGAACCTGCTGATCACCAAGGAGATCCAGGTCGTCGGGTCCTTCCGGTTCTCCACCGAGATGGCCGAGGTGCTCGACGCGCTCGCCGACGGGAGCCTGCCGGTGGACCCGGTGATCACCGCCGAGCTGCCGGTCGAGCGTGCAGGGCAGGCGTTCGAACTGGCCGCTGATCCTGCGCGTTCCTGCAAGGTCCTCGTCGGCTTCTGAGTGGACCTGCTTCTCAAGTGGCAAAACGAGAACGGAGTGTTTGTGGCTGTCCAACGCAGGCCGCGGGTGATGGTGTCGCGTCCCGATCTGCCGGGCAACGGCGTCGATCTGTTGGCGGAGCGCTGCGATCTGGTCGAGTGGCGGGGCGACCTGCCGCCAGGGCCCGAAGAGCTGCGGGAGCTCGTCCGCGGCTGCGACGGCGCCCTGGTCCTCGGCAACGATCCGGTGGACACCGCTTTCCTGCGGGCGGCGGGTGACGCGCTGAAGGTGGTCGCCCTGGCATCGGTCGGCTTCGACGCGGTGGACCGCAATGCCGTGCGAGAGCACAGGGTCGTGGCCACGCACACGCCCGCCGCGCCCGTGGAGACGACCGCGGACGTCGCCATGGCGTTGATCCTGATGGCGCGGCGCAGGCTGGGCAGGGCGATGGACTCGCTGCGCCGCGGCGAGTGGCGGGTCTTCCGCATGGACGACCATCTCGGGCTCGACGTGCAGGGTGCGGTGCTGGGGCTGGTCGGCTACGGGCAGATCGCCCGCGCGGTGGCGCGGCGGGCCGCGGGTTTCGGCATGCAGATCCAGCACTACGACCCGTACGGGCCGGGCGATCTGTTCTCGCGTGAGGTCGGGCTGGAGGAGCTGTTGCGCACCAGTGACGTCGTGTCGCTGCACGTGCCGCTCACCCCGGCGACCGCGGGACTGATCGGCGCGCAGGAGCTCGCGATGATGAAGCCGACCGCGACGCTGGTGAACACAGCGCGCGGAGGTGTGCTGGACGAGGAGGCGCTGCTCGCGGCCCTGCGCGCGGGCGCGCTGCACTCGGCGGGCCTGGACGTGATGGCGGCGGAGCCCCGGTGCGACCCAGCGGATCCGTTGTTCGCCGAGCCGAACCTGGTCGTGCTCCCGCATGTGGGCTCGGCCACCGAGGCGACCAGGGCTGAGATGGTGGAGCTCGCCGCGCGGAACCTCCTGGCGGTCCTCGACGGTGCGCAGGCGCGGACGCCACTGCCCGGTACGCCCGGCAGCTACGGTCGTCGCTCCGCGATGGCGGGGTGACGCCGGGTCGGTGGGCCTGGGTCCGGCCGGTGCTGGCCGTGGCCGTCAGGGCGGCGGTCGGCGTGGCGTTCGCGGCACTGGGCGCATGGGAGTGGGCGCACTGGCACAGCGCCGCGGGCGACGCCGTCACCGCGGCGTTGCAGTGGGCCTCCGGTTGCCTTCGCCTCACGCTGGGTGTCTGGCTCGCGCTCGGCGTGCTCGCGCGCTTCGCGGGCGTCGTTCTGTGCGCCCAGGCCGTCGTCACGGCCTTGGTCGGCTCTGGTGGGGCCTCTGCCTGGACGGTGGTGTTGCTCGGAGCGAGCGCTGTGCTCGTTCACAGTTTCGGTGCCAGATGGAGCGTCGGGCACCTGTGCGGACCGCGATGGTGAATCGACGGTTTCCATGGGTTCCTGCCGCAGGGTCGAAGTTCACCCGATCGAGGTTCGGGTGGTGCGGGGTCCACCCGGTCGGGCCGGCGCGGAGTCGGACCGCCATCCGCGATGAGCGGAAACTCTTCCGAGTGGTTCTGGGTTAAGTCAATGTGAAGCACCCTCGTCACCTGCACATTGGCACCCTTATTGTCAGGCCGTCTTGATCGACGAGTTGGAGGGGACGCCGGCTGTCGCCGCGAAACATGCGGTTCCACTGATGGAACGGTGTGCAGGATCCCGAACCATTTGCCGCCATCCAGTGGTCGGGATTACCCGAACCGAACCGTCGGCCGGCGTCTGCCCACAGTGTTGCGCGTCATGCGTTGACGCTGTGAACGTTCCCAATCTAACTTGACCGTGTTCGCGATGTTGGTCTGAAGGGGTGAACGATGTCTGCTCTGAAGGGCCCTGCGGTCGCGAACAGTGTCGGCGTGAACCAATACGTCGTCGTGCGGAACCGGCCGCCCCGTTCGAGGGACTACGGCTCGGCCCAACTGCTTCACGGCGAGTGACGAGGAGTGGTCATGGCAAACCCCGCAACCAGGTGGGAAGAGCAAGTCGATGTCGAGCCCGCGCGGACGCTGCGCGTGGCTGGTGAGCAGGAGCGGCTGATCGCCGAGTTCCGCGCGAAGGTGCGCGCGGCCGGCGAGCAGTGGGCGGGTGCGCGGCCGGCCGGGCTGGCCGAGTTGTTGTGCAAGGCTGCCGCCGACGACCCCGAACTCGCCCGGCTCGCACGTCTGGGCGGTCAGCTGCTCGAGGACTTCGTGGAAGGACTCAGCCGCAACGTCGCCGCGGTGTCCGGGGATCTCGCGGCCGATCTGATCGACGGCAAGCGGCTGCCGCACGACGTGCTCGACCGGCTCGCGGTCGCGTACGTGGTGGTGGTGGCTCGCCCGGTCGCCGAGCGGCGTGCCGGTGACGCCCGCGACCTCGCCGGCCGCGGGGTCCTCTGCACCAGGAGGTCCGGTGTGCTCGTGCTGCTGGTGCCGGACGGTGACAACGCGCTGCTCGACCGGGTCACCGGTGAGCTGACCGACGCCGAGAGCTGGGTCTCGACGGCCGCAGGCCCGGTGACCGGCCTGGCCGACGCCTACGCCGAGGCCTTCGACGTGCTGCGGCTCGTCGTCGCGGGATGTCGGCCCTGCGGTGTCTACGGGATGACGGACGTACTGGTGGAGCACGCGATCATCAGGAACGACGCCGTCACGGCCAGGCTGGCGGAGATGATCCGGCCGCTGCGGGAGAACCAGGTGCTGTGGGAGACGCTCGTCGCGCTCGTCCGCGCGGACTTCAACCGCAACCAGGCGGCCCGCGACCTGTTCATCCACCGCAGCACGATGGACTATCGGCTGCAGCGCATCGCCAAGATCACCGGCTGCGACCCCGTCAGCGGCCGCGGCGGCCAGTTGCTGAGCGCGGCCCTGATCGCGGATGCGGTGGCGTGACCGCCGTGCCGGAGGTTCGAGAGTCCCATGTGGACGGTCAGTCTCGCCTCTCGCGCGACGGCTTGCCCCTGCTGATGGCGTACAGCACCTGGCCGAGCAGCACGGGCAGCGTCACCACCGTCACCACGGCTCCTGCGATTGTCATGCCTCGACGGTAGTTCTGCCCCCTCGCACCCGGAATGCGAGGAACGAGGAAAACCATCGTCGTCGTCGCAGGCATCCTTTGTGGACTGAAGGTCCGGTGTCCCCCGCCGGCGCCGACGTGTCCGCCGCCGCAGTGACGTGGAGCACTGCGGCATGGGATAGGTTTCGTCCGCGGACTGAGCGCGAGGGGGATCATCTTGAGCACGGCACGGTCTTTGCGTTCGGTTGACAGCAGGTCCCCTGCGGTGACCAGGGCCGTCGCACTGGTGGAAGAGCTGGCGAGGCAGCGCAGGCCGCTCGGGATCGCCGAGCTGGCGCGCTCGCTTGACCTCGCGAAGTCGACCGTCGCGAACCTCTGCACCGCGCTCGAGGGAACCCACATGATCCGCCGCGTCGACGGTGGCTGGGCGCTCGGCTACAAGGTCGTCGAGCTGGGCCAGGCGTTTCTGGCCGGTACCGACGTCGTCGGCGAGTTTCGCCGTGCGGCGAGCGCCCTGCCGGTCGGGGCGCAGGAGACGATGCTGCTGGCCGTGCTGGAAGGGGTGGAGGTCGTCTACCTCGCCAGGTACGACGGCACCCAGCCGGTCCGGCTCGCGAGCGACATCGGCCGCCGCATGCCGGCCGTCGTCACCGCGCTGGGCAAGGCCATGCTGGCGGGGCTGCCCGACGACGAGCTGAAAGAGCGGCTCGACCTGGTGCACGAACTCCCGATCCTCACGGCGAAGTCGCACCGCACGCTCGACGACCTGCGCCGCGACCTCGACAGGACCAGGGAACGCGGCTACGCGCTCGACGACGAGCAGAACACCGAGGGCGTCACGTGTGTGAGCGTGGCCCTGCCGGGACGTCCGAGCACACCCACGGCGGTCAGCGCCACCCTGCTGACCGCGCGGATGACGCCCGAGCTGTGCGACGGTCTCATCGCGGACCTCACCGCGCTCGCACACGAACTGTCGCGCACGGCCTCCCTGTGAACCCTGCCGACGGCGGGCGGCCGGTCGAGCCAGGAGACCGCCGACGAGCTCGCGGTCGCGGCACGCGCCGTGGAGAAACACCTCATCAACACCTAGCGGACGCCGTCCGGGCGCCGGGTCGTCCTGTCGGGGGCGGGCGGAGCTGCAGCCGCACCGCACCAAATCCGGGCTGACCGAACCTCCACACCCGTGCCGCATCCAACCCGTACCACAGGTGGAACGGGGCCACAGTATTTGGTACGCGGTCTTGCTTTCATGATCGTGAACTTCCTAGGCTCGGCTGCGGCCTCGGGAGGGTGCGGCGATATGACCGAAGTTGTGGTGCGGCAGGACTTGGCGACGGGCAACGGACGCAGGCACGCGTTTCGCACAAGGGTCCGCGCAGCCGGGCAGGCGTGGGCCGGTGACGGTTCCGGCGAGCTGGCCGATCTGCTCGCCGAGGCGGCGGCCGGTGATCCGGAGCTCACCGAGCTGGTCCGCACCGGCGGCGCGCTGCTCGCGGACTTCCTGGAGGGCTACCGCCGGTCGGTTGACCGGGTACGGACGTCGGGTGACCTGGCGAAGGACCTGGTCGACGGGCTTCACGTGCGCCCGGAGCAGGAGATGACGCTCGCCCCGGACTACCTGGTCGCGCTCGTGCGCTGGTCAGGCAGGGGCCGCGCGGAGACCCAGCGGGCGGACGGCGCGCTGCGGCACGCCGTGGGACCCGATTTACTCGCGACCAGCACCGACTCCGGTCTGGTGCTGCTCGTCCCCAGCACGGACAACCAGCGAACCGCCAGGACCGTCACGCAGATCAAGCGGTTTCTCGGCGGGAACGGCTGGCTCGTCACCGCGACCCGGCCACGTCGTGAGATCCGCGACGGGGTCCGCGAGGCGGCGGAGGTCCTGCGGCTGGTCATGGCGGGACGCAGGCCCTGCGGCGCCTACACCATGCTGGACGTCCTGGTCGAGTACGCGGTCGTGCAGGACGAGGCGGTGGCCGCGCAACTGGCCGCGATGATCCGGCCGTTGCGCGGCCACGCGGTGCTGTGGGAGACGCTGATGGCGTTGATCGACGCCGACTACCAGCGGAACAAGACGGCGCGGAACCTCTTCGTCCACCGCAGCACGCTCGACTACCGCCTGCAGCGCATCGCCGCCGTCACCGGGTGCGACCCGACCACCGGCAGGGGTGCACAGCTGCTGACCGCCGCGCTGATCGCCGGCGCGGTGCGCGACCGGGGCTGCTGACAGCGCCCTGCACGGTCAGTCGCACCGTGTCCTCGAGTCGGCGGGGCGGCGACAGCCGTTCGACGCTGCCCGTCGAACAGACGTCGAAGCATCCGGAGGCGCAGCGGAGTCGCGGCAAAGCGTTCCACCGAACGACGAACTCCTTGCGCTGCACGCGGATGGGCGTACACCACGTCATGAACTAGCGTTCGACTCGGCGGGACTCGTCACTTCCCCGCCGCCGCGAGGCGCGGCTCGCCGGAAGTCACCCCATCCCCGACCTTCCGGCGAGCCGGCCCATCGGCTTGGTCCACACCATCGTCCGATGTCGGCTCGTTGTGCTCGTGGAGCTCTTATCGCAGGGTGGTCGCCCTGGTGATCAGCAGCCGTTCGTGCGGATCGGTCGCGAGGCCGTCGACGCGGGGCGAGCGCCCGATGAACGCCCGCTCGTGCACCAGCGGGATCACCGCGTTGGTGGCGAGCAACCTGTTCTGGGCGCGCACGGCCGCGGCCCGGCGGGACGGGACGTCGTAGGTTTCCAGTGCCGCCGCCACGGCGGCGTCGACCACCGGATCGCACAGCCTGGCCAGGTTGAAGCCGCCAGTGCAGGTGAAGTCGCCGGCGAGGTAGGCGGCCGGGTCGCCGGCGTCGAGCACGTAGGGCCGGGACACGACCACCGCGTCGAAGTTCCCCGCGAGCAGGTCGGGTTCGAGCTGACTGTACCTCCTGACCACCTGCTCGACCTGGAAACCTCTGCCGCGCAAGGACTCCGCGACGGTGGAAGCGACTTCGGGCAACTCGGCCCGGTCGTCGTAGGTGGCCAGGACCACCTTCAGCCCGCTCCCGCTCGCACCGGACGGCGTGATCAGCCACGGAGGTGCCGAACGGAACAGGCCGCGCGCGACATCGGCTCGTCCGTGGAAGACGCCGCGGGCCAGTGCGGCGGGGTCGACCGCCTCCTGCGCCGCGAGCCGCGCGGCCGGTTGCCCGAACGGTGCCCGGGAAGTGTTGAGCAGCAATGACACCGTCCTCGGCAGTCGCACCTGTTCGACCACCGTGTCGGCGAGCCCGCCGAGCGGTAACGCGACCGCGACGTCGACCTCGCCCGCCCGCAGCGCCGTGCCCCGGTTCGCGCCGTCGGGCACGAACCGGACGTCGACACCGGACAGTCTCGACGGCCCGGCCCAGTACCCCTCGAACGGAGCGAGTGCGATTCCGTTGGCCACGTTGAGGTCCGGCAGCACGAACGGCCCCGTGCCCGCCCTCGCTGGACTCACCCTGTCGCCCTGGTAGGCGATGGGCGCGAGCACGACCAGGTTCGCTGACGAAAGCCGTTGCGGCAGAGCGAGATCCGGTACCGATGTGCTCACCTCGAGGTTGAGCTCGTCCACTGCTTCGGCGGTCAGCCCGACGTCCTTGAGCGCTACGGGCACCGAGCTCGCGGCCGCGGCGCGGTTGAGCGCGTCGGCGGCGTGCGCGGCGGTGAGCGTGGTGCCGTCGTGGAACCGCACGCCGCGGCGCAAGCGGAACGACCAGGTGGTGGGAGACGGGCGGGTCCAGTGCTCCGCGAGGAGCGGCTTCGGCTCGCCCTCGGCGTCGAGCTGGACGAGCGTCTCGGCGATGCCGAGTCTGGTCAGCAGCACTCCGTCGTCTCCCCTCGGCGACATCGACTGCGTCGGGGAGACCGGCAGCGCCACGCGCAACCGCGTTCCGCCTCCGGCAGCGATACCGGTGAAGCACCCGGCGGTCAGTCCGCACACGGCGACCATCGCCGCGGCCAGCACGGTCCGTGGCAACAACATGGTGAGCCTCCGCTCCAGAAAGGACAGAAGGGCACGCGTGAGCGGGCCGGCCATCGCAGGCGACGGTAGGCGGGGGCTCACCGGGTTGCCGCTGTTGTCCTGCGGTTGCCGGATTTGTTCCTCGTTCTTCTGGATGGCCAGGTGAGGGATATCCCCCTGGTCATTCCGTCTTCGCCGGACGGACCTGCTCGCGGGTTCCCCGGTTGATATCGAATGCACTGCTGGGGGAGAGCAGGAACAGGAGGGCGCACCTTGGCAGCACCCACGATCGGGGCGAGGACTCCGCCCCTGTCCGCAGGAGGCGACCTCGTCGCGGAACAGTGTGGTCCACACGTTCTGATCCGGCGGCGTGACGAGACGGCGGTGGACGCGGTCGCACTGGCCGAGATCCCGCGCATGCCCGGCAACGCGCTCGTGCTCGCGTCGGCCGGAGCACACCAGCACGAAGGACTGCTCTTCGCGCTGCACGGTTGTGTGGCCACGTTGCGGTCGAGGCGTGGCGATGTACCGCTGCGCAGCGTCTGGCTGGCGGTGTCGAACCTGGGGAACCCCGGCGGGAGGTACGTGTCGTGGCTGCACGGCCTGTCGGTCGAGTTCGGCATGGAGATCGTGGCGCCACACGGTTCGCTCATCGCGGGCCGTGGCATCGGGCTCTACGTCGACCGGGTGGAGGGTGGTGCGGGCTGGCGCTGCTTCAGCCCCGGCAGCAGCGGGAAGGCGCTGAGCTGTCGCTTCCCGATGCCCGCATGGGAGTACCAGCTGCCGGACGTGCCGCTGATGGGCGCGGGTCTCGTCACCGAACCGGTACCGGCTGGTCTGGCCGTGCGGCTCGCGGGCAGTGCGCCGCTTGACCTGCACGCACCGCAGTTCCAGGTTCCGCTCAACCTGCGGATCCCGAAGCTGGTCGTGGGGGAACCCGGCGCGGAGTTCAGCCCCAGGGCAGTCGCGCAGATCATCGACCGCCTGCCGGAACCGGTGTGGGGTGAGTTGCTCGTCGTGCCCTTGCTCGCACCGGTCACCACGGCGAACTGGGCACGGGAGCTCGCCGTCGCGCTGAACCGCGACATCGCCGTCACCACCGGCACGCAGGTGGTGACGGCGAAGGGATCACTCCGCACCCTCGTGCGCGCGGAGAACGGCGACGAGCTGCTCGAACCGCTGGCGACGATCCTGCGTCACAGCCCGTACGGCGCGCAGCCGGAGGTGTGCGACATCGTGCCGCCACCGGCAGGCTGGCAGCAGGCGGGACCCCGCCACTACCGCCCGGTGTCACCGTCGGAAGCGGCATCGGCCGGCCTGATCGCCGAGGTGCTCCCCGGCGGGTTGCACGTGCGCCGCGAGACCGACCGGACGCGCGTCACTGCCGCGTTCGACCCGCGACGCTGGACCCTTGTCATCGGTGACGAGCACCGCGACGTCACCGAGCCGGAGATCTTCGCGATCTGCGACCTGCTGGAGAGCCTGGGCCAGGTGCGCTGCCGCAGCGTCGACCTCCACGTGCTGGGCTCGTCGTGGCAGTACGCGCTCGACGGGTTCGAGCCACATCTGCGGGCACTGGGCGTCCGGGTGGACCCGCACGCGGAGCCTGCCAACGTGCGGGTCCTCGACTCGTCCGGCGCTGCGTCGTCCTGGTACGCCCACACCCCGCTGCTCGCCTCGGGGGCCCGGTTCCGCTCCTCGGCGCCATCACCGAACCACGTGGCCCCCCGGCGTGCGCCGATGCGGGCGCCGGCGCCCACCGCCAGCGAGGCCACCATCCGGTTCGCCCCCGTGTCCGTCGATCCGGCGGCTCCTCGACCGGTCGCCGCCGCGCCGGTCGAGGTCTCCGCCAGGCTGGCGCCGATGCCTTCGGCCTCGTTCGGCGACCCTGCCGGTGAGCGTTTCCACGGGTCGGGCACGACGGCCGAGTCCGACCGGAACGGCGGTGACCGGCTCAGGCCCGCGGCGTCGGCGGCTCCGCGCGGAGAGGCGTTCGGCACGGAACCGGTTGCGGCACCGACGTCCTCGGCTTCGTTCGACGGCGCCGACGGCACCGGGCCGGGACTTGCTGCCTCGCCCGCGTCGCCCATCGCCACCGTGTCGGGCCCGCGGCCCGAATCGCCGGTCGCCCCGGCGCCACGTCCAGAACCTGTGCTCGCGCCCGTCCCGCGGCCTGAGCAGGAACCGCCGGCCGCACCCGTGCCACCGGCGGGGGAGCACGTCGCCGTGGCCCCGATCGGCCTCGAGCCCGAGCCGGTCAGGCCGGTGCGCTCGGCGGCGTCGGTCGAGCTCGCCGACCGGGCCAGCACGCCGGCTGAGCAGACGCGCCTCAGCCTGAGCGCCGGATCGCACTACACCGAGGGGCTGGCCGCGGTGAACGTCGCGCTGTCGGCCTGGCCGATGCTGAAGCCCGAGGCGAAGGCGGACTACATCGCCGTCTGCCTCTACCTGGGCAGGGGAGCGGCGGGCGCCGTCGCTCTCAACGAAGCCCTCGGCACCGGCGGGCCCGAGCCGTTCGACGGCTACCTGCCGTGCCTGGTGTCGGGGCTGCGGCGGCTGCCGACGCACCGCAAGGTGGTGCTGCGTCAGGAAAGCCTCCACGGCACCGACGACTGCCCGTACCCGGAAGGCTCGATCCTGCGGGAGCCAGGCTTCCTCAGTGCGAGCGCACAGCTCGACGTCACCACCGCTGCCGCCGACCTCGACCTGCTGATCTGGCCGGTGTCAGCCCGGCGCACGTCCGAGCTGCTCATGGGCCGTGCGCTGGAGGAGACGGTGTTCCCGGCCGGCCGGCGGTTCAAGGCGCTCGCCGCGCGCACGCACGAACCCGAGGACGACGCCGTGCCGCACGCGCCACGGCGAGCGTTCCTGGTGCGCGAGCTGCTGACCGACGAGGACCCGGAGTCGCCGGAGGCACTGGCACGGGACGCGGCCGCGTTGCCGAGGCTGGAGCGGGCCTGGGAGCAGCGGCGGCGGGGTGAGCTGCGGGTGATCGAGGACGAGGACGCCATCGCACGCCTGACCACGCCCATGGTGCTGGGTGCTCAGGCACAGGCGGAGGCGCACGGCACTCTCGAAGCCGCGTCGTGACCCTGTCCGGCGGGCGGTGGGAACACCGCTCGCCGGCAGCACGGCAGCGCATGCCAGGACGGACGTCCGCGCCGGTGAGGGGTTTCCGGACAAGCGGCCACTGCGGGCGATCGCGGCTCACCGACCGACCCGCGTGACCAATAGTCGAGGCGGCTCCCACGACCACCGGGGAGCGATCGACACCATCAGGAGGATCAGGAATGCAGCTTGTGAAGCACATCGCGGGCGGCGCCGTCATGGCCGGTGTGGTGGCAGCGACCGTCGCTGGTTTGTGCGCCACACCGGCGTTGGCGGCGAACAGGAACCTCGACGGCCCGCCGCGCTCGTTCAAGCAGGAGACCTACAACGACAGGCACGGCCTCGAAGCGCGGTGCCGCACGTTCGGGACGATCATCCGCTCGGGTCCGGTCGAGGCTCCGCCCCCCGACCGGATCGGCAACCACTCCGACGACTACGAATTCGGCCCCTACAAGTACCGCGTCGTGTGCCGGCCCAAGGGCTGACCTGGTGCCGCGCGGCCGCGACCGGGGGGCCTGGCCCGCACCGATGATCGGCCGCAGGCCTCGACACGTGCTGTCGCCCGCGTCACCCGACGCGGGCGCGCACTCGCTGACCTGCGTGGCACAGCGCGGCCGGGGGTTCGTCCCGGCCTGTCACCAAATCGGTGGTGCCCACCCGGCCACCGTTTCGAGTCGCACCACTAGCCGGGGAATCCTCCCGTGAGCATCGCCGACGCGAGCTCGACCCTCGACCGGTAGCCGGTGCGGGAGAACATCCGCGACAGACGGCCCTCGACGCTCTTCTCGCTCGCGCCGAGCAGGATCGCGATCTGCTTGTTGCCCAGGCCGTCGGCGACCAGGGTGGCCAGCAGGCGTTCGTTCTCCGCCACCGTCTCCTGTCGTCCGGGAACGGAGATGCCGTGCGTGCGCATGAGGTTGCGCAGCCAGGCGCGGCACATCAACGCCTGCAGCCCGCCCGCCGCGGCGTAGGCCTCCAGCAGCAGCTCCGGTGCGGCGACACCGAAGCGCACCAGGCGTTCCAGCCCGCTCACCAGTTCGAGCGGCTGACCGCGCTCGCGCAGCAGCGCGACGGCCTGGTCGGCCGCCGCGCGGTCGTCGTGGACCGCGGCGTGGACGGTCAACCGGTTCAGCTCGGCCTGCTCGGTGCCCATGCACTTCGCGACCGCCTCGACGCGCTCCAGGAGACCCGGCAGCAGCCGGCGCTCGCCGAGGTCGACGGCGATGTCGGCCAACGAGGTCCACAACAGGTCGGTCAGTGCGATCACCCCGGCCTCGTTCGCCTGGCGCAGCGCCACTTCCAGCACCTCCCTGGCGGCGGCGTGCCGGCCGAACAACCGCTCGTGCGAGGCCTCGGTCAGCGCGAGCAGATAGGGGAGAACGGGGGTGCGGTCGCGGGCGGTGGCGATCAGCGCCAGCGCACGGGACAGCTTGCCCCGGTACAGCTGCACGGTCGCCGCCAGGTGGAACATCGCGGTCTGGTCGGCGTCGCAGCCGTTGCGCGCACCGGTGGCCACGCTCTTGCGGGTGAGCTGCAAAGCCTCGGTGGCGCGGCCGTGCGCGGCTGCCAGCGCGGCCTGGCAGGCCGTCTTGAGCGGGATGCGCACCCGGTCCGCCAACGCGAGCAGCACCTCGGCCCTGCGCTGTTCGCCGAGCGTCATCAGGGTGCCGACGAGCCAGCGCAGCTCGCTGTGCGGCCGTTCACCGGCCTCGACCCTGGCGACGACGTCCGTCACGGCGTGGTCGAACTCGGCGCAGTCGCCGAGCCACAGTCCGGTGATCGGGCTGATCTGGTCGACGTGTGGCGCGACCAGTGCCGCGTCCGGATCCTGCCGGATCTTCTCCAGCAGCTCACGGGTCTGGCGCCAGTGACCGAGCAGGGCCAGCGCGTACGCCCGGCCCACGGCCTGCTCGAGAGGTGTGCCCGGCCACGGCCACCACTCGTCCTCCGCGACCTGTTCGAGCGTCGCGATGTCACCGGACTCGTGCAGCGCGGTGAGGTGCAGCAGGCAGACGTTGACGAGCTGACCCTCGCCGATCTCCTCCGCGTCGCCGCCCAGCACGGCGCCGGTCGACTCCAGCGCCTGTTTCGCCTCGCCGCACAGCAGACAGGTGCGGGCGTGCGTGAGCAGGATCCGCACGCGTTCCGCGCGATCGGTGGTCAGCTCGGCGGCCGCCCGCAACCAGGACAGCGACCGGTTCGGGCTGTCCACCGCGGCCTGGCCGGCGCTGGTGAGCAGTTCGGCTCGAGCGCGGCACGGATCCACCAGCCTGCCCGCGCTGGCCAGCTGGTCGGGCAGGTAGGTGTCGATGTCGCACCGCGCGGTGCCCTGCCACAGCGCGGTCACCGCGATCTGCGCGAGCCTGCGCCGTTCGTACGGTCCGAATGTCGCCTCCAGCGAGAAGCCGACCAGCGGCACCCGGAACCGCCAGGCAGAGCCGACTCGGACGTGCTGCAGCACCCCCGCGCGAGCCAGTTCGCCGAGTGCTGTCGTGGCCTCGTGCTCGGTCAGCCTGAGCGACTCCGCGACGAGCCGCGGTGCGGCCGGGCCGAGCAGACCGAACGCGGCGATCGCCTTCGCCACGTCCCACGACGTCGGCCCCAGCGCGCGGACGTCCGCCAGCAGCTCCTCGTTCGCGGGTACCTGGAACTGGCCGCGCCACGGGGTGAGGTAGGCGTGCCGGTCCACCACCGACATCAGGTCACCGCCCATCCTCAGGGCCGTGGCCAGCACGTTCGGCCAGCCCCGCGTCACGGCCCAGAGCGCATCGCACAGCGCGGGCTCCGGGAGCGCGCCGATCAGGGACGTGACCAGTTCGGAGACCCGGCCGCGCGGAACCGGGCGCAGGGTGACGAGCTGCGCTAGATCATCGGCGCGCAGCCGCTCGAAGGTGGAGCGGAACGCGGCCCTGGTCTCGGGGCGGAGCGGCAGGGCGACCGCGCACACGCACCGCGTGCCCGTGTTCGCGACCTGGCGGACCAACGCCTCCAACGTGCCGAGAGCGTCGACCGGCAGCCGATGCGCGTTCTTGAACACCAGGACCGTCCCCGGCCTGCCGCGCAGTACCGAAAGCGGCGGAACGCGGCTCATCAGGTCGGCTCCGGCGGGGGGCTCGCTGAACGAGAGGTTCACGACCACGACGCGGCCCTCTCTGGCGACTTCCAGCCGGTGGCAGATCTCCTCGACGTAGGACCGCAGCTCCACCCCGCTCGGTCCACTGAGGATGGTCAACGGCGGGCGCCCCGTGCCGGTGAGCTGCTCCACGACGTGGCAGGCGAAGCTCTCAGCGGGAGGAGCAAGTCGTTCTGGCTGCACGGAAGTCGCTCTGTTCTGGTCTCCGCCGCGGCCTCGTGAGGGAACTCCCCCCATTCTGCCGCGGGTGGTGGCAGGTCGTCCTCTACTCGGTCAACGGCTGGGCAACACTAGCGAGACGTGCGCGGGACCGCTGATCGGGCGTCGAACGGATGATCTCGGGACTGACGCGGTCGCGGCGGCATTTCGGTGTGGCGCGGAAATGATTCCGACCTTCTCGGGCGGACCGGTGCGCAGCAGGGAGGAATCCAGGTGGGCCACGACGTGATCACGGTCAACCCGGCGGCAGGGCGGGGTCACAGGTCCATTTCGGACGCCCTGACGGCCGCCGTGGACGGGTCGGTGATCCTCGTGAGCACCGGCCAGTACTACGAGACGCTGGTGCTGACCAAAGCGGTCACCATCACCGCGGAGGACGGTCCTGGCTCGGTCCGGGTCGTGGCGTCGTCCGGACCGGCCGTCGTGCTGGGAACCGACTCCGGCGCGTTGTCCGGTCTGACGATCGAGGCGCAGGACCAGGAGAGTCCCGCGGTGGTCGTGACCGACGGCCAGCTCAGCTTCACCGAGTGCCGCGTCAGCGCGACCGCCTGGTCCGCCGTGTACGCCACCGGCCGCGGCTCGGTGCTGATGCGCGGCTGCGAGGTGCGCAACCCGGTGGGCGCCGGCGTCGTCGTGACGTCCACCGGCAACGTGCTGGACTCCTGCCAGGTGCTCGAGATCGGCACGTCGGGCGTCGTGATCGCGGAGCACGGCGAACTCGCCATGCGTGCCTGCGCGGTGCGTGACGCGGGCGGCAACGGCATCTGCCTCAACGGCCACGGCCGGATCACCGTCACCGACACGACCATCACCAGGGCCACCAAGCCCGCGGTCGCGATCGAACAGCACGCGGGCGCGGTGGCCACGCGGGTGACGGTGAGCGACACCCAGGGCATCGGTTTCTACCTCGCCTCCTCCGGCAGCGTCCTCGTCGAGGAAGGCTCGGTGAGCGGTGCCGGCGCGGAGGGAGTGCTGGTCACGGAAGGCTGCGCGCCGGTGCTGCGGCGGCTGCGGGTGGAGCGCACCCGCGACTACGGCTGCCTGTTCAGCGGCCGCGCCGCCGGCACCGTCGAGGACTGCGAGGTCCGTGACGTCAGCGGCGTCGGCATCGGTATCAGCGAACGCGGCACCGCGGAGTTCACGCGCGCGTCGGTCTCGTCGTGTTCGAAGGCGGGCGTGAGCGTCGAGGGTTCCTCCGACCCGTTCTTCCGCCGCCTGCGCGTCGTCGGCTGTGACGGCGCGGCGATCGACGTGGGCGACAGCTCCCGCGGTCGGTTCGAGAACGTGGAGATCGAGAGGTGTGGCGGAAGCGGGATCGCGGTGAGCGGCTCGGCCCGCACCTCGGTGACGGGAGCGAGTGTCCGCGGTACCGCCAACAGCGGGGTGCTGGTGCGGGAAGCGGCGCTCGCTCTCTCGGACTGCGAGATCGCGGAGTCCGGCGCGGACGGCGTGCACGTCGGCGTCGGCGGTGAGCTCACCGCCGCCCGCTGCCGCGTCCGGGACAGCAAGGCGAGCGGTTGCCTGTTCGACGTGGGTTCCACCGGTGTGCTGGAGGAGTCGGAGTTCACCACCAACACCGGTGACGGCATCGCTGTCAACAGCGAGGACCAGATCCGCGTCGTCGAGTGCCTGACGCGGGACAACCGGGGATCCGGTCTGCGGCAGACCCGGCCGAGCACCGAACTGCACGTCGTGAACCTGCGCAGCACCGGCAACGCGGTCCGCGACGCCCACGGCTCGGCGTCGGTCGCCGGTGGCGCGGCACCCGCGGCGCCTGCCGCACCCGCGGCCACCGCCGAGCACCGGCCGCCGAGCGACCCGCTCAGCGAACTGAACTCGCTGGTGGGTCTGGAAGGCGTCAAGCGCGAGGTCAACTCGCTGGTGAACCTCAACCTGATGGCCAAGAAGCGGCTCGAGGCAGGTCTGTCCGCGCCGCCGATGGCGAGGCACCTCGTCTTCGCGGGGGCGCCGGGCACCGGCAAGACCACGGTCGCCCGTCTCTACGGCGCGATCCTCGCGGACCTGGGCGTGCTGCGATCGGGTCACCTGGTCGAGGTCGCGCGAGCGGACCTGGTCGCGCAGATCATCGGTGGCACGGCGATCAAGACCACCGAGGTGTTCACCAGCGCGCTCGGCGGCGTGCTGTTCATCGACGAGGCCTACACGCTGAGCGCGGGCCAGAACGGCGGCTCTGGCCCCGACTTCGGGCGCGAGGCCATCGACACGCTGCTGAAGCTGATGGAGGACCACCGCGAGGACGTGGTCGTCATCGCGGCGGGCTACTCCGCCCAGATGGAGGAGTTCCTGCAGGCCAACCCCGGTCTGGAGTCGCGGTTCAGCCGCACGATCGAGTTCGAGAACTACTCGCCTGACGAGCTGGTGACGATCGTGCGGCTGCATTGCCGCAAGCACGACTACCGGCTGGACGACGCCGCCGCGGAGACGCTGGCCGACTACTTCGACCGCATCCCGAAGGACGGCACGTTCGGCAACGGCCGCACGTCCCGCAAGGTGTTCGAGGTGATGGCGGACCGCCAGGCGACCAGGCTCGCGGTGGCCGACGTCGTGACGGCCGCCGACATGACGCTGCTCAACGCCGAGGACTTCGACGAGTCGATGGTGTGAGTCCCGGCCGGGCAAAGGCCGGCTGGCTTCGGCCGGCCGGCCTTGTTCGTGTGCGGAGCGACCGGCACCGGTTCTTTACCTTTTCATTGCCGTTCATTTCCTTCGCGCGCTTCGCCGTCTGACTCAATTTGTCTCATATGGAAGCCTTCTGTCAGCGGTTTTACTGATGTCGAGCAGGGTCCACCAGGTAATTTTCGATGCTTTCTGCAAAATCGGCGGAAAAGACTTCACGTCTATGGCCGCACTCACGAGCCGTCCCTAGCCTTTCTGTCATCCGTTCACCCGAACGGAGCAGGGTTTTGGTCCGCGCGTGGCGTGGAGTGAGCAAGCGGGAGGCCTCGGTGCCGAGCGAGCGCAAGGTGTTCGTGGGCCGCACGGAGGAAGTTGCGGCATTTCAGGAGTGGATGGGCGCGGCAGCCCTGGTGGTCGTGCGGGGCGGCGGCGGTATCGGCAAGACCACCTTCCTGCGTGAACTCGAAAGTGTGTGGGCTGCACGCGGTGTCACCGTCCTCCCCCTCCCCACCACCGCGGACGCGCCGCATTGGGACGTGTTTCGGGCACAGGCCGTCGTCGACCTGATCCGCGACTGCTTCCAGGAGTTCGACGGAGCTCAGCTCGCGGGCTCCGTCGCCGCGGTCAGCAGGTTGTGCGACGAGGCTCGCGCGGCATCGGCGCCCGGCACGGACGCGCTGTTCGCGGAGCTGGTGCGCCTGTTCAAGAAGTTGCGCGCGAACCGACCTGTCGCTGTGTTCGTGGACGACGCCGACCTCGCGGTGGACCCGGTCCGTGCGATCGCCGCGGCGTACCGCGCCGGCTGCACCGTCGTCGTCACCTGCCGGGAAGACGGCACGGCCGGCCGCCCCGCCTCGTTGAGCTCGCTCGCGGACCACGTGGTGAACCTCGGCCCGCTGACGGAGAGGTCGACCACCGAACTGCTGAACCGGGTCGTGCCCGCCCCGCTGGACGAGGCGGTGGTACCTGCACTGTGGGCAGCGCTCGGCCCGCTCGCAGGCAATCCGGGTGCCGTGCTCACCACCGTGGAGGCATTGCGCCGCGACAACGGTTTCGCGGAGGTGCTCGGTCACCTCTGCCTGCGCGACCCCGATCCGTCCGCCCTCGCCCTGCCTCGCGAGCACGAGCTCGTCCGGCACGTCGAAGGGCTCGGCGACGTCGGTGTGCAGCTGATGGCGGTGGTGTCGGCGGCTGACCGGTTCGGCATCGACGACGTGCTCGACTTCGCCGACGCGCTCGGCCACGACCTCAGGCGGTGCGGTGACGCCGTCGACCAGCTCGTCGCCACCGGGGCGATGGCGTGCGACCACAACGGGCGGCTCAGCGTGCCGTGCCCTGCGCTGACGACCGCGCTGGTCGGCGGCCTCGGTGCCGACCGGCTGCGGGGAATCCATCGCGCGCTGGCCGAGCACCTGCTGCACGCGGGCACCGCCGAACTCTCGGTCGTCACCGACCACGTCGCGCTCGCCGGTGCCGCACTGCCGGCCGACCCGTCGCTCGTCCCGCTGCTGGAACGTGAGGCCACGCGGGTCGCGCGGGCGAACCAGCCGCTGGCCGCCAGGTGGTTCCGCACCGCGTTGCGGCACGCCGAGCCCGGCGCGGACCGCGTGCGGCTGCTGCGCATCGTGCTGCACCTGCTCCTGCGCACCGCTCAGCACACCGAACTGGCCGAGGTCGTTTCGGCCGAGGTGACCGCGGGCGTCGACGAATCCTGCGCGTACGAACTGGCCACTGCCGCGGCACTGGCGTCTGTCCACATCGGACAACCGGTGCCCGCCGACGTCCACGACGCGCTCGCGGGCGATGCCAGGGCGCGGCTGGCACTGGGGTTCGCGGACCGCTGGTTCGACGGGCGCGAAGCCGTGCCCGCCACCGAGGTCGCGGCCGCGTTCGCCGGCTTCCGGGTGAACCGGGTGCTCGACTGGGAGCACGACCCGCACGGCATGATCGAGGTGGCCGCCGACCTCTACGACGTGACGGGCATGCTGAAGCTGGCGCTCGGTCCCTGCTACGGCGTGCCGGATTCCGGTCCGCTCGGCGTCTACCGCGAACTGGTGCGGCAGTACGTCGACGGCGACTGGCCGGGCGTCGTCTCCAGCGCGCGCAGGCTGGAGCTGAGCGGGCCGGCGACCGCGATGCACCAGGTCGCCCGGTTGCTGAGCGCCGAGGTGCACTCGGCGTGCGGTGACTTCAGGCGTGCCGCCTCGTGGCTCGGCCTGGGCAGGACGGACGACGCGTTCCCCGCGCTGCGGGCGTGGGTGGAGGTCGGCCTCACCTACCGCGGGGGAGAGCGGCAGCCGGCATTGGAGCAAGGCTGGGCCGCCTACGACCGGGCCACCGGTGAGCAGGAGAGCGGCGTCGGACTGCCGTGGCTCCTGCTGCGGCTCGGCATCTATGAGAAGCGCCTGGACAACGGCGACGGGCTGGCGCGCGCGGCCGCCGAAGCCGAACGCTGGTACGAGCGGGTCGGTGGCACCAACCTGCGCACCGCGAAACTCGTCCTGCGCGCTCTGTCCGAACAGGACCTGGCGGCGGCGACCGCTGCCGTGGAGTTGCTGCGCAGGCGCGGCAACACGGTCGACCTCATGCTGGCCTGCATGGCCGTCGCTGTTCTCTGCGACGACCCCGCGCCGTGGTACGGCGAGGCACTGCAGCTCGCCAAGCGCCTCGGCGAGGGCTGGATGGACGTGCGCATCAAGGAGACGATGCGCAAGGTCGGTCTCGCTCCGCCGCGTGCCCGTGCGGCCCGCGACGACTTCTCCGACGTCGAGCTGCAGATCATCGCGCTGGTGCAGCACGGCAAGACCAACCGTCAGATCGCGACCGTGCTCAGCATGAGCGAGAAGACCGTCGAGAACTACCTCACGAGGTTGTTCGTGCGCACAGGCTGCCGTTCACGCCTGAACCTCGCCACGGCCAGCCTCCAGGGAAGACTCGCGGGCGCCGCCCCCGAACGGCGCTCGTGACCCCGGGCGGCCTGGGAGTGTTGCAGGGACGTTCCCAGGCCGCCGCATGTCCATCGCGCTTTCGGTCACGGCGTGGTGGGTGTTGGGAAGTGTGGCCGGGTGGTTTGGGAGTGTTGCAGGGACGTTCCCGGGCTGCTGCAAACTCATCGCGTGTTCGGTCACGGCGTGGTGGGTGTTGGGAAGTGTGGCCGGGTGGACTGGGAGCGTTGCAGGGACGTTCCCAGGCTGCTGTTGGCTCATCGCGTGTTCGGCCGCGGCGTGGTGGGTGTTGGGAAGTGTGGCCGGGTGGCCTGGGAGCGTTGCAGGGACGCTCCCAGGCCACTGTCAGTTCACGGCCGGACAGGTGAGGGATATCCCGAGGATCACCCCGGTTCTGTTCCGCACCAGCGCCTCCCCGCCCTCCTGGTTGATTCGATGAGCGTTCCTGAAAGACCCGTCTTGCGCACGAACAGGAGGACGCCTTGGTGAACCGCCGAACGCGCGTGCTGCCGGTGCTCGCCGCGGTTCTCGCGTGCGTCGCGTTGCCACAGCCCGCATGGGCGGACGTGCCGAGGATCCCCAACGGTCGCAGCTGCCTGCCTCCTCCGGTGGCGAGCGCGGGAACCGTGCCGTGGGCGCAACAACAACTGGCGCCGCAACGGATCTGGTCGCTCACCCGCGGCGCCGGCGTCACGGTGGCCGTGGTCGACACGGGTGTCGACGGTGGCGCGGTGCAGCTGTCGGGACGGGTGCAGCCCGGCCTGGACGTCCGCGGTCCCGGCAACAGTCCGGCGAACACCGACTGCTTCGGCCACGGCACGTTCGTGGCTGGCATCATCGGTGCGGCTCCCGTCGGCGGGACGATGTTCGCGGGTGTGGCGCCCGAGGCCACGATCCTGCCGATCCGCATCGCCGACGACGCGACCGACACCACGGCGGCCATGCTCGCCAAAGGAATCCGGACCGCGGTGGACCGCGGCGCGCGTGTCGTCAACGTGTCCGCCAGCAGCCCGCTGAAGGACGGTGACATGGAGGCGGCGGTCGCCTACGCGGTCGCACGCGACGTGCTCGTCGTCGCGTCCGCGGGCAACAGCGCCGAGGAGGGCAATCCGACGCCCTACCCGGCTTCGTTCGAGTCGGTGATGGCGGTTGGCGCGACCGACCAGACGGGCAAACGAGCGTCCTTTTCGGACACCGGGAGCTACCTCGACCTCGCCGCACCCGGTGTCGACGTGTGCAGCATCGGGCCGGGCGGGCCGGGGCAGTGGGAGGCGAGCGGCACGAGCTACGCGGCGCCGTTCGTGAGCGGTGTGGCCGCTCTCGTGCGTGCCTACCGGCCCGGCCTGACCGCCGCGCAGGTGAAGCACCGGCTGGAGGCAACCGCGGACAGGCCGCCGGCGAACGTGCCCGACGCCGCTTTCGGCTGGGGCACCGTCAATCCCGCCGCGGCGGTGACCGCGGTCCTGCCGGAGGAAGGCCCGGCGGGAGCCGCGCAGGCCCCGATTCCGCCGGGTGCGCACGCGGTCCCCGCGCCGGTGCGGGACAGGATCTCGGGGGTGCTGGTGGCGCTCAGCGTGCTGGGCGTGATCCTGGTCGGGGCGGTTGCGGTCCTGTCGGTGCGGCTGGTGCCGATCGGGATGCGGCGCCGCTGGCGGCCCGCACGCTCGGTGGAAGTGCTCCCGGCCGAGGAGTGAGAGTCCGCGGACACGTCGAACGCGTTGGGGTGCAGCAGGACCGCGCGATCGACCGCACCCGCGCGTGATGGCGATCCGCGTTGCGTCGGCGCGACCGCGACGCCGGATTTGCCGGCGTTCATGGGGGAGTGACCTCGGACCCCTGGGCGGCAACATCGCGCCGCACCTGGAGTTCTTCGCGATCACTGTTCGCCAGTGCGCATTACGCGCTGAACGACCTGTGGTCATGGACAAAAAAGATGCCAAGGGCAGCGATCGCGCGCTGCCCTTGGCATCGAGGTCCGTTGCTCGGGCTAGTTCTGCCAATCTCCGCAGATAGCGGCCACAGTCGCCCGGTAGCCACCGTTCTCCCACCAGGTGGACTTCGAGTTGGAGCCTTTCGAGTAGGCCTTGCCCGACGAACATTTGTTGGTGGCGTCACTCATCGCCCTGGTGATGGCCTGTTGCCGCGTGTACCAGTCCTGAGTGGTTCCCTTGGGCCATTGCTTGGCGAGTGGTGCCCACCCGTTGCCCACGACATGTGCACCGTCCGGAGCCGTCGCCGCGAAGGCGGGAGTGGCCGTCACGAGACCCGCGACCGCCGCGAACGCACATGTCGCAACAGCGAAAACAACTCGCTTCTTCATGTAGTCCTCTTTCGTCATCAGGCCCAACTACGCCTGAACGGGAACGACCTGACTTCCTCAGCCGAGCTCGATGCAGTGCCCTTCTGCTCCTCGGCACTGCGTCTTTCAGCTCACTCATCGAAACAGCGAGAAAAACGCGAAAAGCCCTCAACGCCGGGACGAGCTCATCCTGGGGGGATAACCCTCACCTGCGAGGTGGCCGAGGACGGTTCGAACGACGAGACCCCGCCGGGGTGGCCGGTGACCACCCCGGCGGTGCCGTCACTTCGGCACGATCGGCGTCTGCAGGAGGTTGATCGTGCGGCGCCGGTTGACGAACTGCGCCCGGCCCTGGGGCAGCGTCTTCGGCCTGACGTTGCCGATGAAGACGCCCTCGTCCTTGGGGCAGGAGAACATCGCCACCGCGACGCCGAGCTCCCACAGCTTGCGCATCAACGGGCTCATCATCCCCCGGCCCGCGTTCGCGGTGCTGCGCGC
The DNA here is from genome assembly GCF_033949925.1 of Lentzea kristufekii. Classification (NCBI taxonomy): domain Bacteria; kingdom Bacillati; phylum Actinomycetota; class Actinomycetes; order Pseudonocardiales; family Pseudonocardiaceae; genus Lentzea; species Lentzea kristufekii. Next base: position 10,051 of record NZ_JAXAVV010000037.1, on the reverse strand, counting down.
GATGATGAGGTGCAACCCGATGTCCGCGCCGTGCGACAGCAACGGCACCAGCGGCTGCATCGGGTCCTCGTATCCGCCGGTGTCGGCCAGCTCGAAGTCGTCGATCAGGATGAACAACCGGCCGCCGGACCACCAGTCGCGCTTGCGCAACCGGTCGGGCGGGATGTCCGCTCCCGGCACCCTGGTCTGCAACAGCTCGGCCACCTCCCGGATCGACTCGGTGAGGCCGTCCGTGCTGACGGTGTAGTTGATCTGGTGGTCGAGCGGGACCGAGTCGTGCAGCTCACGCCGGAAGTCGACGAACATCACCCGGCCCTCGTCCGGGCTGTAGTGCTGGGCCACCGCGCCTGCGATGTGCCGCAACAGGTTCGTCTTGCCCGTCTCCGTGTCACCGAAGATCAACAGGTGCGGGTTGGTGTCGAAGTCGTGCCACTGCGGGCCGAGTGCGCCGTCCTCGATGCCCAGCGCCATGGTGAAGTCCAGCTCGGGCGCCGCCGCGACCGGCCGGGGCAGCTCGGCCACGGTCAGCTGGGTGGGCAGCAGCCGCACCAGCGGGGCGCGTGGCGCGGTGGGCAGGTCGAGCGACTCGGCCAGCACGGAGGCGGCGTCGGCGACGTCGTCGGTCGTGCTGGTGCCGTCGATGCGGGGGAGTGCCGTGAGGAAGTGCATCCGGTCGGCGGTGAGGCCGCGGCCGGGGATCTCCGGGACGGTGGCCGCGGCGCGGCTGTTGATCTCGGAGTCCAGCGGGTCGCCGAGCCGCAGCTCGAACCGCGAGCCGAGCACGTCGCGCAGCCAAGGCCGCATCTCCGACCACCGGTTGGTGGCGATGATCAGGTGGATGCCGAAGCTGAGACCACGCGCGGCGAGCTCGCTGAACCGGTCCTCGAGCTCCTCGTAGTCCTGGCGGATGGTGTACCAGCCGTCCACGACGAGGAACACGTCGCCGTGCGGGTCGACGTCGGTGAACAGGCCCTGCCGGCGGGCGCGGCGGTAGCTCGTCATCGAGTCGATGTTGTTCTGGGCGAACAGCTGCTCGCGGCGCGCCATGAGGTTGCACATCTCGGCGACGGTGCGGGTGACCCGTTCGCGGTCGAGGCGGCTGGCGAGGCTGCCCAGGTGCGGCAACCGGGCCAGCGCGCTGAGCGTGCCGCCGAAGTCCAGGCAGTAGAACTGCACCTCCGCCGCGGTGTGGGTGAGCGCCAGCGCGCTGATCAGCGTGCGCAGCAACGTGCTCTTGCCGGACTGCGGACCTCCGGCGATGCCGACGTTGCCCCTGGCTCCCGAGAGGTCGGCGCTGAGCAGTTCACGCCGCTGCAGTGCGGGCAGGTCGACCAGGCCGACCGGGACGCGCAGCACGGAGGTGTCGTACTCGCCGATCGGGCGGGGGCCGAGCTCCGGGTGGTCGACCAGCGGAGGCAGCAGCTGGTCGAGCGTCGGCGCCTGCTTGAGCGGAGGGAGCCAGACCTGGTGCGCCACCGGGCCGACGCCCCGCAGCTGGTCGATCAGCACGTCCAGCATGGTGCTCGCCGGTTCATCGGTCTGCTCCGGTTCGTCGTCCACCTGGGTGGACTCGACCTTGGGCGCCACGTACTCGGTGCCGAAGGCGACCAGGTGCTGCTCGACCTCGTCACGACGGCGCCGCCTGCTCGACGGCGCGCGGTAGGGGCCGGAGCAGTAGGCGCCCTTGAAGCGGATCAGCGTCTGCGTGTCCGAACGCAGATACCCGTTGCCGGGGTTGTTGGGCAGCTCGTAGGCATCCGGCACACCGAGAACGCTGCGGCTCTCCATCGCGGAGAAGGTGCGCAGACCGATCCGGTACGACAGGTGGCTCTCGATCTTGTGGATGCGCCCCTCGTCGAGTCGCTGACTGGCCAGCAGCAGGTGCACGCCGAGGCTTCGGCCCAGCCGTCCGATCATGGCGAAGGTCTCCACGAACTCCGGCTTGCTCGTCAGCATCTCGCTGAACTCGTCGACGACGACGAACAACGCGGGCAGCGGCTCCAGCTGAACTCCCTGCGCGCGGGCCGCCTCGTAGTCGCGCCGTGAGGCGTAGTTGCCCGCCGCGCGCAGCAGTTCCTGACGGCGGTTGAGCTCACCGGCCAGTGCGTCCTGCATGCGGTCGACGAGGTCCAGCTCGTCGGCGAGGTTCGTGATGACGGCCGAGGTGTGCGGCAGCTTGTCGAACCCGAGGAAGGCTGCGCCACCCTTGAAGTCGACCAGCACCAGGTTGAGCTCTTCCGACGAGTGCGTGGCGACCAGGGATAGCACCAGCGTGCGCAGCAGCTCGCTCTTTCCCGAGCCGGTGGCGCCGATGAGCAGGCCGTGCGGCCCCATGCCGCCCTCGGCTGCCTCCTTGATGTCCAGCTCGATGGGCGTCCCCGTCGAGGTCATCCCGATCGGCACCCGCAGCCGCTTGCGGGCACTGGCTCGTGACCGCCGGTACGGCGTGGGGTCGAAGGACCGCAGGTCGCCGATGCCGAGCAGGCTGGGCAGCTCGTAGTCGCTCGCCAGCGGCTCGTCCGTGTCCTGCGCCTCGCCGACGCGATAGCGGGCCATCAGCCGCGCGAGTGCTGACGCCGCCTGCGGGCTGAGCGAGTCCGCCCGGCACAGCGGGCTGGGCACCGGCTTGCCCAGCCGGTCGAACGAGACCGTGCTCAGCTGCCCGTCGACCACGTCCAGGTACAGCGTGTGCTGCCGGGACTGCCAGGACAACGCACCGGAGAGGTCGAGCACGATCGCGTTGCGGAAGCCCTCGTCGAACGCGCGGTGCTCGTCGGGCAGCGAGACACCGTCGACCACCACGACCACGAACGGTTCGGTGGCGCTGATCGGGCTGTCCGGTTCGAACGGCGGCCTGCCGACGAACTCCGCCCCGCCGAGCAGCCGCTCCAGCTCGGTGATGCTGTCGGCGACCAGCCGCCGGGTCCCGGTGGCGTCCTGGGCGTCGAGGTTCTGGTTGTGCGGCAACCACTTCACCCAGTCCCAGTGGGCTCGCGCCTCGTCGCTCACGCAGACGGCGATGCGGGCCTCGCCGGGACCGTGCGCGGTGGCGAACTGAGACAGCAGCGCGCGGACCAGGCCGCGCACCTCCTCCGGGTAGCCCTGGAACTGCAGGCGGGCGAACGCGCGCAGGTACACCGCGATCGGCGCGTCGTCCAAAGTGGAGTAGGCGCGGATGAACCGCCGCAGCGCGTGGGCGCACAGCGGTTCGAGGTCCTCCAGCGGCTTGGACTCGGCCGGTGGCTGGAGCTTCGTGGCACTGCGCTGCTTGCCGACACCGATCCGCACCTCACCGAAGTCCTCGTGCATCGGACGGCGTTCCCACAACCTGTAGCCCATCGCCGTCGACCACAGCGCCCGCGGGTCGGGATGCACCCACAGGGCGGCTTTGTGCTGCTGCGAGAGCGCCGTGCGCATCTTGCCGCGCAGCTGTCCGAGGTAGCGGACGTAGTCGCGGCGGTCGCCGTGCAGCTTCTCCTTGTGGTCCACCCCTGACCGGAGGAGGTTGGCCACCAGCATGCCGATTGCCGCCACGAGCATCAGGCCACCGCCGACGTAGGCGAGTGCGCCGGAGCCGGGCCGGACGAACATCAGCACCATCGCCAGCGAGCTCAGTGCCATGGGCGCGTACGTGAGGACAGCACCGACACCGCCGCCGGTGATCTCGGGCACCGATGGCGGTGGTTGCAGCTCGATCTCGTCGCTGGGCGCGGTCGGCCCCGGCCTGCGCGTCCTGCGCGTGAACATCTCTGTGGCCACCTGGACTCCTCTGCTGAAGGGTTTCCCCCCGATGACGCGATCTGGTGATCGGCGCCACCGGGAGCGGTCGGGCCGCGGTTAGTTTCCGCAGCACGCTCGTCGCTCGCAGAAGGATCTGGTGTCCAAAATGGAAGAACGCACACAGAATCGCACAAATGTGCCGACGAGGCTACGGTTCGTTCTCGGCGAAAAGGCAGTGGATGTGGCACTGCCGGGAGATGTCCAACTGGTCGACCTGTTGCCGTCGATCCTGGCCCAGTTCGGAAAGGAGTGGATCGAACAGAGCGTCGACCACGAGGGATGGGTCGCGCAGCGGCTCGGCGAAGCTCCGCTGGACGAGGACAGGTCTCCTGCCGAGTTGAACCTCCTCGACGGCGACACGATCTACCTGCGGCCACGGGGCGAGGAGATGGCCCCGCTCGACTACGACGACCTGGTCGACGGTCTCGCCGAACGGGCCCGCGCGGACGCGGGCAAGTGGACGCCGGAACGCTCGCGGCTGATGCTGCGGGCAGGTGCGCTGACGGCACTGGCAGCCGGACTCCCAGCCCTGTTCGCGGGTGCCGGGACCACGTCGTTCTGGGTGCTGCCCGGTGTGCTCGCGCTGGTCTTCGTCATCGGTGCCGCCGCGCTCACGCGCACGATCGGCGACATCGTCAACGCCACCGCGCTCGCACTGGTGGCTCTCGCCTATGCGATGGCATCGGGCTGGTTGTTCGCGTCCTGGCTCGACCCCGGTGGTGAGTTCGGCGTGAAGGTCGTCTGCGCGGCGGCCATGGCGATCGTGACTCTCGTGCTCGCGCTGGTGGCCATCGCTGATTCCGCACTGATTTTCGTCACCGGCCTCGTGTTCAGCCTGCTGGTGCTGGTTCCGTCGGTGATCTGGGTCTGGTCCTCGCTCGCGGCGCAGCAGAGCGCGGCCATCGGCGTCGCGGTGAACTTCGTGGTCGCCTTGTTCATACCTGGTACCGCTTTCCGGCTCGGACGTCTCAAGCTGCCCATGCTCCCGACCGAGGCCGCCGAGGTGAAGCAGGACATCGAGCCGGTACCGCACCGGGTCGTGGCCGAACGCAGCACGATCGTCTTCGGCTACCTCAAAGCGCTTTATCTCGGCTACGGCGGTGCGCAGACGGTGCTGCTGGTCGGATTGGCCGGCAGGGGCGGGAAGTGGCCGCTGATCCTCGCCTCGCTGTGCGCCCTGCTGCTGTTCCTGCGCTCGCGTCACCTCAGCGGTCTCGTGCCCAGGTGGTCGCTGCTCGTGCCCGCTGGTGCCGCGGTCGTCACGATCGTGCTGCGCCTGGCCTACGGCGAGCACCCGCTGGACCGGGTGCTGGCGGTGTGCACTCCGCTGCTCCTGGTCGGAACGGGACTGCTCGTGCTCACCCACGTCCTTCCCGGAAAACGGCTTCGTCCCTACTGGGGACGCGCGGTGGACATCCTCGAGTACGTGGTGGCGATCTCCATCGTGCCCGTCCTGCTGGCGGTGCTCGAGGTCTACGCGTGGATCCGGGGGGTGAGCGGCTGATGCAGTCGCGCAGGGATCAGGTCCAGGCGTACTTCTTCGTCGTCGGCCGGTTGGTCTCCGGTCTGATGCAGGGCAAGCCGGACGTCTTGGAACACCCCAACAAGCGGTTCAACAGCGGCACCTTCGTCGGTGTGCTGATCGCCGGTCTGATCGTGGCCTGCGTCGGCATCTTCGGGCTGTTGTTCCCCGGTGGCAACAACTCTTGGCGGGTGCCGGGCACCGTGGTGATGGAGAAGGAATCCGGAGCGCGCTACGTCTACCTCGACGGCCAGCTGCGTCCCGTGCTGAACCTCTCGTCCGCGATGCTCGCGGCGGGTACCGAGGTCAGGTTGGCCGCGGTGGACAGGAAATCGTTGACCGGCGTGCCGGTGGGTACGCCGATCGGCATTCCCGGTGCGCCCGACGGACTGCCGGGCGCGGACCGGCTCAACACCTCGGCGTGGACGGTGTGCGCCAAACCTGCGGACCGGCATGCCGTGGCAGGCAAGCCGACCGTGACGCTGCGTCTTGACCAGGTGCACGGTTCCGCTGTCCCGCAGGAGAAGGCGCTGCTGGTCTCCACAAAGGACGGTGGCGTGTTCCTGGTGTGGCGCGGCAACCGGCACAAGATCGCGGACTCGCTGATCCTGGAGGCGCTGGGCTACAACTCGGTGGTGCCCCTGTCGGTGTCACCGGCCTGGCTGAACGTCATTCCGTCCGGGCGGGACGTGCAACCACCGGCCATCGCGGACGTGGGCAAGCAGGGTCTCCCCATCGCGGCCAAGCCCGGCCTGGTCGGACAGGTCTACCAGCTGCGCAACCCGGCCACCGGGTCCAACGAGCTCTTCGTGCTCAAGACCGACGGTCTGCTGCCGATCAGCCGCACCGTCGCCGCCATGCTGCTGGTCAGCCCTGCCACCAAGAACGCCTATCCGGACGCATCGGTGCGACCGCTGGACGTGGGACCTGGTGACGTCTCCGGCGTGCCTCTGCTCCCCGGCGATCCCATCTCGGCCGACCTGCCGCGGACGCCGCCGGAACTGATCGATCCCGGCGCGTCCGGCGAACCGTGCCTGAGGTTCGATCCCGGCGTCGGCGCGGAGCGCGCACCCGTCCTGCTGACACTGCCACTGTCCACAGAGGACGTCGCGGTGCCGCCGGCCGGCAAGCACGCCGAGGGCAAAACGGCGGACCAGGTGGTCATTCCGATGGGCAGTGGGGCGTTGGTGCGCACCGTACCCGCGCCCGGCGCGCTACCGGGCACCGCGTTCCTCGTCACCGATCTGGGGGTCAAGTACCCGTTGGTGAGCGACGAGATCGCCGGCGTACTGGGGTACGGGCACGTGAGCGGGGCAGGAGTCCCTCCCGCGGTGCTCGCGCTCCTGCCGACCGGGCCCGCCCTGGACCCGAAGGACGCGCTGGCGAGCAGGCCGATCAGCACTCCGGGCTCATGAGGGTTTTTCCCCCGACTTGATCCTCGAGGGCCCTTTGCCCACCACAGGGAAGCGATCGGATCTCTAATTGAACCGCGGCCGCTTCTGGCGTACACCGGACGGCCTTCGAAATTCACTCAGGAGGTTATGAGAATGGCCGGAAACAACACCACGCTCACGCCGGCAGAAATCGAGAGCTGTGCTCAGCGGCACCGTACTACTTCCTCCAGCGTCACCTCGCAGCTGACCACGGTCAGCGGTCAGATCAGCGCGCTCTCGGGCTCGAACAAGGGTGCCATGATCAACAAGCTGATCACGGTTCACCAGGACTGGGACTCCAGCATGAAGAAGGTCGTCACGAACCTGGACGAGATGGCTTCGACTCTCTCCAAGGCCGGCAGGACCCTGCAGACCCAGGACGAGACCAACGCCGGCAACACCTCAGTCTGACGTTTTTCGAGAACCTTTCTCACTGTTAGGAGTGCATTGTGACCGGAGCGATTACCTACAACTACCCGGCTCTCGACGAGGGTGTGCAGGTGATGAGGCGCGCCAACAACCAGATCTCGGACGAGACGAACAACCTCATCCGGGACACCAAGAACCTTCTCACCAGCTTCGAAGGTCAGGCGTCGACGGCATACGACGCGGCCGCGCAGAGGATCTCGACGGCCCTGAACGAAGGCAACGCCAAGCTCAACACGTTGTCCGGCAAGGTCGCCACCGGAGCCCAGGGCATGGGCGACTCGGACAGGCAGGCTGCCGCCTCCTTCTGAGGTCTGGCGGGTGGTGCCGGACGGCTCGTGTCCGGCACCACCCGCTCCAGCATCCCAGTGATTCCACGAACCAGAAAGGACTGACATGGCTGATGAGACCTTCATCGAGCCCTCAGTGGTTCTCAAGACGGCGGGCACCATCCCTCAGCTCCTCAGCGACACGTCTTCATTCGAGCACTGCGCCTCCATCCCGACGAAGGCAGGGAATTTCCAGGCCGCTCTGACGCTGGAGCAGGTGGTGCACGCCAGGCAGTCGGGTCTGCTGCAGCACGTCTCGGATCTCCAAACGGCCCTCCAGCAACTGGGGGACAACCTGACCAAGGCGTGCAACACCCTCGTGGAGAGGGATCAGGACAACGCCGGGCAGCTCGAGCCGGTGGTCACGTCGCCCACGTTCAACGACTACGTGCCCACGCTGTAGATCGCCGATTCCGATGACGTTTCTTCGGCTGAAGTGGGCGCCAGTGCCTCCGTGGCACTGGTGCTCACTTGAGCTGTCTGGACCCGCGCGGACCCTGTGAGTGCGAGGACGACTGGACATGACCACGCCGAACGACGATCTCATTCAGCCGCCGCCTTTCACACGTGGCGGGCCGGGCAAGTTCGCCCCTGCGCCCGATCCTGAGTGGACGGACACGCCGCCACTGCACACGACGGGTGGACCGGGCAAGGACGGGACCGTCAGGCCGCCCCCTCTCATCACGGTGGGTTCGCACTCCGGCACCGGGTTGGACAACAACTCGACCATGAACCGGTGGACGACGTTGCCACCCGGCATGGTCCCCGTGCGCCGAGGCTCCGGCGATGGGAGCACCGGCGGGATCCAGATCGGCAGCCTGGACGATGTCGGAGGTGGTGCCGGCGACATCAATGGCATCAACTCGATCGCCCAGTTCCAGGCGGTCGCGGGTGCGGCACTGGATCCTGGGGCCCCTGCGGGCTGGATCGCGTTGTCCTCCGCGTTCTCCGCGGCGGTTGCGCAGTTGCGGACCTTCGAGGAGAACCTCCTCAGTGAGATAGCGCAGATGGCCCTCTCCTTCAGGGGCGAGACGGCCACCGCGGTCAACGACTACGTGTCGAACCAATTCATCCCCTACAGCCGTGCGGCCACCGCGACGCTGGCGAGCTATCCGGCCGCACTGGGCGGGATCGCGAACTCGATCGTGTCGTTCCAGCAGACGGTGCAGCAGACACAGTCAGCCCAGTCCCAGCGGATCGACATGATCGGTCGCCAGATCGGCGACCTCGCGGCGAACATCATTCTGGCGGGCGGCACCGCCGACGCCACGGCGATGGTGAACAACGCGGTCCAGCAGGACCTGAACAACGTCGTCCTGCCCCAGCTGCGAGCTGCCCTGCTGGCACTGTCCGGCGGCTACGCGAGCTACGGAGGCCAGCTGGCCGAGTTCGGCTCCGGCTCCGGTGTCCGCACCGGGTCAGGAGCGGGCGGTGGGGGCACCGACGGGCGGGCTCAGGATGTACGCACCGCCACCGCGACGGATGCGGCCAGGCCCACCGGCGTGGAAGAGCGTCTCCGCGGGGAGGACCCGGCCAACGGCGCCGGCGGGACGGAGCAGACCACCAAGGACGCTCAGCTGGAGGCCATCAGGCAGAGCAAGGAGACGTTCGACAACACGATCGACCGCATGATCAGCGAGTTGCCGCCCCCCGGCGTCTCACCACAGGCCGATGCGCAGCGCGCCCTGCTCGAACAGATCAAAGCGGAGGGCGACCGGCAGTTCGACGACGCGGCGCGGCAGGTGGAGGCCAGCGACGCGCAGACCGGCACGGCCTCGGACGACGGCACTTCCCGCACCGAGCAGGAGGTGTACGACCAGGCCCAGCGAGAGATCGACGATGCGATCGAGGACGCGAAGCACGACGGCGACGGTTCGGGCACGGGTGGCTACGGCTCTGGAACCGGTACGAGCACCGGCACCAGCCCCGAGCGGCAGAGGGCGTTGGTCGACGCCAAGCGGGACATCGACAAGAGGCTCGACCAGATGGAGAGGGAGGCGCAGGGCGACCCCGAACGGCTCGCCGCGCTGAAGGACGTCAGGGAACGGGTCGACGACACGTTCGCCGGGCTGATGGCCGGTGGGTCCGGTGGTGGTTCCGCCAAGTCCGAGCGGGACAACGCGCTGGACGAGGCGAAGAAGGAAATCGACAGCGACTTCAAGGACCTGGAGAACACCGGCGGTGGTTCCACCGGCGGTGATGGTGAAGCGGCCAGGCAGAAAGCGATGGACGACGCCAAGGCCGCGTCCGACAAGGCCAAGGCTGACATGGCCAACGTCACCGGTGGCGGCGGCGGTGGCAGCGCAGGTGGCGGTAGCGGTGGCAGCGGCAGCGGCAGCGGTGGTGGCGGCAGCAGCGGCGGCGACGCCGCGAAGGCGCGCGCGGACGCCGCGAAGCAGAAGGCCATGGACGCGGCCAAGGGCACGGCCGACGCGGCGAAGGCTGCGATGGCAGGCCTGAACGGTGGCGATGGTGCCGGCGGTGGTGCTGGTGGTGGTGCTGGTGGTGGTGCTGGTGGTGATCAGGCGCGTGCGGATGCTGCGAAGCAGCAGGCGATTGCC
>NZ_JAXAVV010000036.1:0-67838 GCF_033949925.1 Lentzea kristufekii | reverse complement strand
CGTTGCCGGAATCGACGCGGTCGGCAACCTCGAGTACTACGCCGGCAACGGCACGGGTGGTCTCGGCTGGGGCGGTTCCATGTGGACCGGTGCCCACTGGGCCGGCCACAAGGCAGTCGCCTGATCTCAGTGCGTCCTCGTGGGGCCGGACACCTCGTCCGGTCCCACGGCTGCGTAGCGGTCCTGTCGGCGAGTGAGGCCGCCGACGTCCCAGACGGGCCAAACGCGAGGTCCGGTAAAGTGGCTACCCGGCCCCGTCCGGCGAATCCGCAGGTGGCGTGGGTTACACCAGCACCCGACGGGCAGGAACGGACCAGGTGGCGAACCGCATTCACGAGACCGCGATCATCGGCGCGGAAGTCGAGTTCGGCGACGGCAACGTCGTCGGGCCGTACACGGTGATCGCCGGGCCGTGTCGCATCGGCGACGGCAACTTCATCGGGCCGCACGTCAGCATCGGCGGGCCCGCGGAGTACCTGAGCGCGCCGCACGTCGCCGGCTGGGACGGTGAGGTCGAGGGGCCCGGGGTCGTGATCGGGGACCGGAACCGGATCCGCGAGTTCGTCACGATCAACCAGGGCGTCTCGGACGCCACCAGGATCGGCAGCGACAACTACGTGATGGGTCGCGCGCACATCGCGCACGACTGCGTGGTCGACAACAGCGCGGTCATCACCAGCGCCGTCCAGATCGCCGGCCACTGCCACGTCTGGTCCGGCGCGAACATCGGGCTCGGCACCGTCGTGCACCAGGGCGTGCAGATCGGCCCCGGCGCGATGGTCGGTCTCGGCTCCGCCATCCGCAAGGAGGTCGGTGCGTTCACCATCACGCTGGGCAACCCGGCCCGCACGACCGGCGTCAACGTCATCGGCCTGCAGCGTCGCGGCTGCACCGAGGAATTGATCGCGGCGCTCACGGGTTTCCTCACGGGGAAGGAGGCCGAGGTTCCGGCCGGCCTGCCCGAGGAGCTCGCCACGCTGCTCAAGGCGTGGAACCAGCGCGCAGACCAGCACTGATCCCGGCCAAGCACCGATCCGAGAGAGAGAACATGTCGCTGAACGACCGTCTTCGCGGTGTCTTCGTGGACGCCCTGCAGCTCGACGACGACGTGGACGTCGAGAACCTCAAGTACCGCGACATCGACGAGTGGGACTCGGTCGGCCACATGGCTCTGGTCGCGGCCATCGAGGACGAGTTCGACGTGCAGTTCGAGACCGAGCAGGTCATCGACATGAGCAGCTTCAAGGTGGCCCTCGACATGGTCAAGGGCTTCGGCATCAGTGAGTGACTTCACCGGCAAGGTCGCTGTCGTCACGGGCGGCACGCGCGGTATCGGCTTCGCCACGGCTCGCGCCCTGAGCGAGGCCGGCGCCACGGTCGTGCTGACCGGCCGGGACGCCGAGACCGCCGCCGTGCGCGCCAAGGAGATCGGTGCGCACGGGGTGGCGCTCGACGTCACCGACTCGGCCGCGGTGAAGGACGTCTTCAAGACGATCGCCAAGGAGCACGGCCGCATCGACGTGCTCGTCGCCAGCGCCGGGGTGCTGCAGGGCGGTCTCATCGGCATGCTCACCGACGACCACATCGCCACGACCCTCAGCACGAACGTCGCCGGCACCATCGTCTCGGTGCAGGCCGCCGCGCGCGCCATGATGCGCAAGCGCAGCGGGTCGATCGTGCTGCTCGGCTCGATCGTGGGCGAGGAGGGCAACGCCGGCCAGGCCGTCTACGCCGCGTCGAAGGCCGCGCTCAGCGCGTTCGCCAAGTCCGCTGCCAAGGAACTCGGGCGCAGCGGCATCCGGGTCAACGCGGTGGCGCCCGGTGTGATCCAGACCGACCTCATCGCGGAGCAGTCCGACGAGGTGCTGGAGCGCGTCAAGGAGACCACGGCCCTGCGCCGGATCGGCACCGCGGACGAGGTCGCGAAGGTGATCACGTTCCTCGCGGGTGACGACGCGTCGTTCGTGACCGGGCAGGTGCTCGGGATCGACGGAGGACTGGTGCTGTGATGCTGGTGCACGCGGGAGCCCGGTTGCGCGACGCCGCGACCGGCGAGCTCATCGCCGGTGCCGAACTGCGGCAACGGGTGCAGGAGCAGGCCAAGGCGTTCGCCGACCTGCCGCCCGGCGTGCTCTTCGCGCGCATCTCGCCCGACGTCGCGGGCGTGCTCGGCTACCTCGGCGCGCTGGAGGCGGGCAGGGCGGTCGCGCTGCTCGACCCGGCCCAGGACCGCGAGGTGCTCGACGCGCTGATCGCCCGGTTCCGCCCGGCCGCCGTGCTCGGCGCCGGTGAGGGTGATCCGCCGCCCGGCTACCGCGAGGACTGGGTGCGTGCGGACGCCGAGGGCGTCGTGCCGCACGAGGACCTCGCCGTGCTGCTGCCCACCAGCGGCTCCACCGGCAACCCCAAGTTCGTCCGGCTCTCCCGGCAGGCCATCGCGGCCAACGCCGAGGCGATCGCCCAGGTGCTCGGCATCGACGAGAACGAGGTCGCGCCGACGAGCCTGCCCCTGCACTACAGCTACGGCATGTCCGTGCTGAACAGCCACCTGGTCCGCGGCGCGACGGTCGTGCTGGAGAACTCCGGCGTGGTCGGCCGCGGCTTCTGGGACGCGGTCATGCAGTACGGCATCACGTCGCTGGCCGGCGTGCCGTACCACTACGAGATGCTGCGCAGGCTGCGGTTCGACCCGGCCAAGTACCCGACGCTGCGCACGCTGACCCAGGCGGGCGGCAGGCTGCGCCCGGAGCTGATCACCGAGTTCCACACGAAGATGACCGAGGCCGGCGGCCGGATGTTCGTGATGTACGGGCAGACCGAGGCCGGACCGCGCATGTCGACGCTGCCGAGCGACCGGCTCGCCGAGAAGCTCGGGTCCGTCGGCCCCGCGCTGCCGGGCGGGACGTTCACGATCCGGGCCGAGGACGGCACCGAGATCACCGAGCCCGGCGACACCGGCGAGGTCGTCTACCGCGGCCCGAACGTGATGATGGGCTACGCCGAGTCCGAGGCGGAGCTGGCCCTGGGTGACGTCACCGGCGGCGAGCTCGTCACCGGCGACCTGGGCCACCTCGACGCCGACGGGTACCTCTTCGTCACGGGCCGGATCAAGCGCATCGGCAAGGTCTTCGGCAACCGGGTCAGCCTCGACGACCTGGAGCAGATCGTGAAGGCGCACGGAGCCGCCGCCGCGGTGCCCGCCGGCGACAAGGTCGTCGTCTGGCTCGACGGCGCGGACAAGGACACCTGCAAGGCCGCCGCGAAGCTGCTGGCCGAGACGCTGCACCTGCACGTCACCGGCTTCGACGTGCGCGGCAGCGACGGGTTCCCGCTGCTGCCCAGCGGAAAGATCGACTACCGGTCCCTGGAGGCACGGGTATGAGCGAGAGCGTCTTCGGTCGCAGCCAGGTCGAACGGGAGGCCGCGCTGCTGACCGAGCTGACCGAGCTGACCGAGCACCACCGCGCGCACTCGGTGCAGTACGACCGGATCCTGTCGTCGCTCGGCATCGAGCAGGGGCAGCGGTTCGACTCGCTGGCCGAACTGCCGTGGCTGCCGGTGCGGATGTTCAAGACCCACGAGCTGAAGAGCATCCCGGACGACGAGGTCTTCAAGGTCCTCACCTCGTCCGGCACGACGGGTGACCCGTCCCGCATCTACCTCGACAAGGACGCCGCCGCGGTCCAGCCGCGGATGCTCGGCGCGACCCTGCGCGAGGTGCTCGGCGGCAAGCGGCTGCCGATGCTGATGGTCGACACGATCAGCATCATCAAGAACCGCCGCTCGTTCTCCGCCCGTGGCGCGGGTGTGCTCGGCATGGCGAACTTCGGCCGTGCGCACGTCTACGCGCTCGACGAGAACGACCAGCCGGACGTCGAGGCCGTGAAGGGCTTCCTGGAGAAGCACGGCAACGAGCCGTTCCTGATCTTCGGCTTCACGTTCATGGTGTGGCAGTACCTCTACGAGGTCGCGCGTGAGCACAAGCTCGACCTGTCGAACGGCATCCTGATCCACTCGGGCGGCTGGAAGAAGCTGATCGACATCGCCGTCGACAACAGCGAGTTCCGCCGCCGCTTCGCCGAGGACACCGGCCTCACCCGGATCCACAACTACTACGGGATGATCGAGCAGATCGGCACGGTCTTCCTGGAGGGTCCGTCCGGGAACTCGTTGTACTGCCCGGAGTTCGCGGACGTCATCATCCGCAACCCGGACACCTGGGAAGAGCAGCCCGTCGGCGAACCGGGTGTCATCGAGGTCATCAGCACGTTGCCGCGCAGCTACCCCGGCCACGTCCTGCTGACCGAGGACCTCGGTGTCGTGCACGGGATCGACGACGGCGACTGGCCCGGCAAGCGGTTCTCCGTACTGGGCAGGCTGCCGCGCGCCGAGGCCCGCGGCTGCTCGGACACCTTCTCTGGAGCTGTTGCGTCATGAAGCGCCGTTTCCCCGCAGGCCCGGACACCGACGTCGACTCGCTGCTCGCCGACCTCGGTCGCGAGCCGGAAGGCGGCAGGCTGAAGGTCGGCGACGAGCGCATCGTCGACTTCCTCCGCGTGCTCGCCCGCAAGCTGCTCGCCCCCGCGATGGCGCGCCGCTACCCCGAGCTCGCCTCGCTGGGCTTCTTCCTGCGGCGCGGTGAGATCGCGAAGGTGCTGCGCGCGGTCGAGACGCCGCCGGGCGTGCTGAGGTTCCCGCGCGGCCTGGTGTTCCACGTGCCGCCCGCGAACGTCGACACGATCTTCGTGTACTCCTGGGCGCTCTCCGCCCTCGCCGGCAACCGGAACGTCGTGCGGATCTCGCCGCGCTCGGCCGGCGCCGCCGAGGCCGTGGTCGAAGCCCTGAACGCCGCGCTGGCGGAAGCGCACCCGGTGGTCGCGCAGACGCAGGTCATGGTCACCTACGACCGCGACGACAAGATCACCGCCGCCCTGTCCGCCGCCTGTGACCTGCGGGTCATCTGGGGCGGCGACCGCGCGGTGACCGAGGTGCGCAAGATGCCGCTGGCACCGCACGCCCGCGACGTCACGTTCCCCGACCGCGCCTCGTTCGCGGCGATCTCCGTGGCGGGCTGGGAGAAGGCGACGCCGGAGCAGCGCAGGGACGTCGCCGTCGGCTTCTACAACGACTCCTACTGGTTCGACCAGGCCGCCTGCTCCTCACCGCGTGCGCTGTTCTGGGTCGGCGACGCCGCCGGCGCCGAGGCCGGCCGCGAGGAGTTCCGCGGTCTGCTCGCGGACGTCATCGCGGCGAAGGAACTGGTCGTCGAGCCGGCGATGGCCGTGCAGAAGCGGGTGTCGGCGTACGGCGTGGCCGCGGACGGTCACGCGACGTCGATCCGCTTCGACGGCAACGCGGTCGCCACGCTGGAGCTGACCACACCGCAGGACGTGCCGCGCGAGTGGCTGGGCGTGGGCACGTTCCCGCTCGCCACCCTGTCCTCGCTCAGCGAGCTCGTGGACATGGTGCAGCGCAAGGACCAGACGCTGTCGGCGTTCGGTTTCTCGCAGGAGGAGCTGGAGCAGCTGGCGCACGACCTGGCCGGTCGCGGCATCGACAGGATCGTGCCGTTCGGCTCGGCCCTCGCGTTCTCCGAGCACTGGGACGGCTTCGACCTGCTGGCCGAGTTCAGCAGGCTCGTTACCGTCAAGGCCTAGAAGCCTGCAGGGACAACGAAAAGGGGGCCTCGCCGCGCGGCGAGGCCCCCTTTCTCGTCAGCTCAGATCAGCAGAAACCCATCTGCGACAGCGTGTCCACCACGATCTTGCTCGGGTGGAAGTCGTCCATCTTGGACGGACGACGGTACGACTCGTAGTTCTCCAGGAAGCCCTGCAGCTTGCCGCCGTCCATGCCGGTCAGCAGCAGCGTGGTGTTGCCGCCGTGGTTGTCCTCGGTCCGCTCGCGGTGGATCGCGCACG
This sequence comes from Lentzea kristufekii, assembly GCF_033949925.1. Classification (NCBI taxonomy): domain Bacteria; kingdom Bacillati; phylum Actinomycetota; class Actinomycetes; order Pseudonocardiales; family Pseudonocardiaceae; genus Lentzea; species Lentzea kristufekii. The sequence continues at coordinate 61,920 of NZ_JAXAVV010000036.1, read as the reverse complement.
GCACACCGAGGTAGTTGCACTCGGCCTGCAGACCGCCGGAGTCGGTGACCACGAACTTCGCGCGCGCCATGATCGGCAGGAACGCGAGGTAGCGCAGCTTCGGCTTGATGATCAGGCGTTCGCCGTCGAAGAGGTGACCGAGGCCGTACTGGCGGATGCGCTCCTGCTCCGGCGGCCCCGCCAGGTACAGGATCGGCATCTTCTCCGACGCCTTCTTCAGCAGCTCGAGCGCCTCGGTGTACTTGTCCTTGCGGGACACCAGCTCGAAGCGGTGCAGCGTCGCGAGGCCGAACTCCTCCGGCAGGTCGAACGTCGGCTCGGCGTCGATGGCGAGACGCATCGCGTCGATCGCCGTGTTCGCACCGGTGCCGATGACCGCGCCACGGGCGTTGCGGAGGTTGTTGACCTCCTTGGCCGTGGGGGCGAAGTGCAGGTCGACGATCTTGGCCGCCAGCTTGCGGTTCAGCTCCTCCGGCAGCGGCGAGAGCAGGCTGCCCGACCGGGCCCCGGCCTCGATGTGGCCGACGCGGGCCCGCAGGATCCGCTTGCCGATGAACGCGCCGTAGGGCGTGGTGAACGTGTCCCCGTGCACCAGCACGAGCGGCGGGCGGCCGTCGTCCTTCAGGATCGCCTTGAGCTCGTGGCGGCGGCTCCACGCGTTCTTCATGACCGTCGCGGCCCAGCCGGGCACCTGCGCCGGTCGCTCGATGTGCTGGGCCTGCTCCTTCGGCACCAGCCAGACGCTGGGCTCGGGCAGCTGCAGGTCGGCCAGCGTCTCGGCGACGTGGTCGACGTGCTGCGCGGTGAACCAGATCTGCGGCTTCGTCCCGCGCTCGCTGATCGCGTGGAACACGGGCGCGATCTTGATCAGTTCCGCGGTGGTGCCGAGGATGAAGGAAATCACCCGGCCGAGGATACCGGGGGCGCTATTCGATCACTGACCGCGTCAGGTCCGCGACGTGCTTCGCGATCTCCAGCGAACCGGTCGCGGCAGGCGAAGGCGCGTTCAGCACGTGGACCTGCCGAGGAGCGCTCTCGACCAGGAAGTCGTCCACGAGCGAACCGTCGGGAAGCATCGCCTGCGCGCGCACGCCGGCCTCCGCGCGAACGATGTCCGCCTCGGTCACCTCGGGCACGAGCCTCGCCAGCGAGGCCGCGAACCGCTTGCGCGACAACGACCTCAGCACCTCGTCCACGCCGGTCCGCGCGTACTTGCGGGCGAGCTTCCAGGTGCCGGGGAACCGCACGACGTCCGCCACGTCGCCGAACGAGAAGTCCCGCCACCGGTAGCCCTCGCGCCGCAACGCCAGCACGGCGTTCGGTCCCGCGTGGACGCTCCCGTCGAGCATCCGGGTCAGGTGCACGCCGAGGAACGGCAGCGTCGGGTCCGGCACGGGGTAGATGAGCCCGCGCACGAGGTCGGTGCGCGTCAGTTCGTAGTACTCGCCGCGGAACGGCACGATGGTCGCCTTGGGGGAGAGCCCGGCCAGCCGCGCCACCCGGTCGCTCTGCAGGCCCGCGCAGTTCACCAGCGCGTCCGCCCGCACCACGCCCTGCGGCGTGAGCACCTCGACGCCGGCCGGTGCGGACCGGATCGCGACCACCGGCGACTGCAGCCGCAGGTCGTGCCCGTCCAGCTCGCGCACCAGCGCGGCGCACACGGCCTTGAAGTCGATGATCCCGGTCGACTCGACCCGCAACGCCGCCACGCACGACACGTGCGGCTCGTACTCCAGCGCCTCGGTGGCGGAGATCAGCTTCGCGGGCACGCCGTTCGCCTCGGCCCGTGCCGCCAGGTCGTGCAGGCGGGGCAGTTCGCCGGTGGAGGTCGCCACGACGAGCTTGCCGCACACCTCGACGGGAACGCCGTGCTCCCGCGCGAACGCGATCATCGACGCGTTGCCCGCGACCGACATCCTGGCCTTGAGCGAGCCGGGCTTGTAGTAGAGGCCGGCGTGCACGACGTTGCTGTTGTGCCCGGTCTGGTGCGCGCCCCAGTGCCGTTCCTTCTCGAGGACCGTCACCCCGTCGCCGCGTGCCGCGAGCTCCCTCGCCACCGCGAGTCCGACGATTCCGCCACCCACCACCACGACCTGCGCCACGGCTGCGGAATCTACCTGGCAGGAGGGCCTCAGTGGCCCAGCGTGGGCAGCACGTCCGCCGCGATCTCCTCGACCACCGACTCGCTGCCCGCGTAGACGCCGTCGTGCCGGGGCCAGTGCGCGACCACGTCGGTGAAGCCCAGCTCGGCGGCCCTGCCCACGGCGTCGGTGAAGTACGCGGCGCTGGACAGCGAGTACACCGGTGCCGAGTCCAGGTTCAGGTGCCTGCTCATCCGGGAGGAACGGCCGTGCGTGACGAACGTCTCGGTGAACTGCTCGGACAGCTCGGCGACACCGCGCCACCAAGCCTCCAGGTCCTCGGTCGGCGGTCCGGTGGTGACCCAGCCCTGGCCGAACCGCGCGGCGATCCGCATCGCCTTCGGGCCGTTCGCCGCCACCACGAACGGCACCCGCGGCCGTTGCACGCAGCCCGGCGCGCTGCGGGCCTCCTCCGCCGAGTAGAACTCGCCCTGCCACGACGTGCGGTCCTTGACCAGCAGCTGGTCGAGCAGCTCGACGAACTCGCCGAACCGGGCCGTCCGATCCCGCGGCAACGGCGCCTCGCCGCCCATCACCGTGGTGTCGTACCCCGCCCCACCTGCGCCGACGCCGAGCGTGAACCGTCCGTCGGACACGTCGTCGAGGGTCAGCAGCTCCCGTGCGAACGGCACCGGGTGGCGGAAGTTCGGGTTCGCCACGAACGTCCCGAGTCTGATGCGCGAGGTCACCATCGCGGCGGCCGTGAGCGTCGGCACCGCGCCGAACCAGGGACCGTCGACGAGTGACCGCCAGCCGAGGTGGTCGTAGGTCCACGCGTGGTGGAACCCGTACTCGTCGGCTGCGCGCCACTTCGGCTCGGCGATCCACCAGCGGTGTTCCGGGAGAATGACGATTCCTACGCGCACGCCAGTACGGTAACGAGCTGTTCAGCGTCCGACGAACCTGGACCAGGCAACATGTCAGCTGTGGAACAACCGCGCCTGGTGGCATCTGACATCGACGGAACCCTCCTGCACCCCACTGAGCAGGTGAGCGAGCGCACCCGCGCGGTGATCGGGCGCGTGCTCGCCGCCGGAGTGCCGTTCGTGCTCGCGACCGGCCGTCCGCCGCGCTGGGTGCCGAGGATCGCGCGGGAAGCGGGAGTGGACGGCCTGGCGGTCTGCGCGAACGGCGCGGTGCTCTACGACGTCGGCCGCGACGAGATCGTCTGGGCGCGCACGCTCGACCCGATGCTGCTGCACGACGTGGCCGGTGCGATCGACGGCGCGGTGCCCGGCTGCACCTACGCCGTGGAACGGGTCGGCGGCGGCACCGACGACACCACGTTCGTCGCGGAGCTGAGCTACACCCACCCGTGGCCGGAGGGCCCGAACGTCGGTCTGAGCCGCGCCGAGACGCTGGGCAAGCCCGCGATGAAGCTGCTCGTCCGCAACCCGTCCATGACCAGCGAGGAGATGGCCGACTCGATCGGCACGCTGCTCGGTGACCAGGTCGACCTCACGTACTCGACGAACAACGGGCTGGTCGAGCTGGCCGTGCCGGGCGTGACCAAGGCGAGCGGGCTCGCCGACGTCGCCGACCGGTTCGGGGTGGACCCGGCCGACGTGATCGCGTTCGGCGACATGCGCAACGACGTGGACATGCTCACCTGGGCGGGCCACGGGGTCGCGATGGCCAACGCCCACCGGTCCGCGCTGGACGTCGCCGACGAGGTCACCGCACCGAACAGCGAGGACGGCGTCGCCCTCGTGCTGGAGCGGTGGTTCTAGACCACGCCGGGCAACCCCGGGACGGCCCCGGCCGTCTTCTACAAGCGCGTGCCTCGCGTCCAACCGCCCAGGTAGAACCCGGATCAGCTGTCAACACCCGTACGGGTAGCGTGATGACCCGCGACGCAGGCTAACGCGCACTGCGCCGGGCCCGCCGGTGTGGTTCCCCGAAGGCGAGAGACGCTGAATGATCCCGATTACTGTCGTTGACGTGGCCGCTGCCGAGGAACTCGTGCTGCAGGTCCTCCGCTCCGGCGCGATCGCGCAGGGCCCGATGGTGAAGCGCTTCGAGGACGCCTTCGCGGGCGTCGCCGGCGTGCCGCACGCGGTCGCCGTGAACAACGGCACCACCGCGCTGGTGGCCTCGCTGCAGGTGCTCGACCTGCAGCCGGGAGACGAGGTCATCACCTCGCCGTTCACGTTCGTCGCGACGCTCAACGCGATCCTCGAGGCCGGCGCCACCGCCCGGTTCGCGGACATCCGCGACGACGACTTCAACATCGACGCGGACAAGGTCGCCGCCGCGGTCACCCCGAACACCAAGGTGCTCATGCCGGTGCACCTCTACGGGCAGACCGCGGACATGGGCAAGCTCGTGCCGCTCGCGCAGGAGCACGGCCTCGCGCTGGTCGAGGACTCCGCGCAGGCCGTCGGCGCCACGTTCGAGGGCCGCCCGGCCGGCAGCTTCGGCATCGGCTGCTTCTCGCTCTACGCGACCAAGAACATCACCACCGCCGAGGGCGGCGTGATCACGACCTCGGACGACACGATCGCCGACCGCCTGCGCGTGCTGCGCAACCAGGGCATGCGTCAGCGCTACCAGTACGAGGTCGCCGGTCACAACTACCGGATGACCGACATCCACGCGGCGATCGGCATCCCGCAGCTGGAGAGCCTGGAAGAGATCACCAAGGCCCGCCAGGCCAACGCCGAGGCGTTGACCAAGGGGCTCGGGGGCATCAAGGGCCTGCAGCTGCCGCAGGTGCTGCCGGGCCGCACCCACGTGTGGCACCAGTACACGGTGCTGATCACCGACGACGCCCCCGTGAGCCGCGACGAGTTCGCCGCGAAGCTCACCGAGAAGGGCATCGGCAACGGGATCTACTACCCGAAGACGGTCTTCGACTACGACTGCTACCGCGACAACGACAAGGTCGTCATCTCCGACGTCCCGGTCGCCGAGCGGGTCGCCCGCCAGGCCCTGTCGCTGCCGGTGCACCCGAAGCTGACGGACGCGCAGCTCGACACCATCATCACCACGGTCCGCGAGGTGCTGGGCGCATGAGCACCGTGCCGAAGATCGCCCTCATCGGCGTCGGCAACATGGGGTCGCTGCACGCCCGTGTGCTGAACCAGTCCGAACGCTGCGAGCTCGCCCGCATCATCGACCCGCGCGAGGAGGTCGGCCGCAAGGTCGCCGCCGGGTTCGAGACCGCGTGGTCGCCGGAGATCGGCGACCTGTCCGACGTGGACGCCGTCGTGCTCGCCTCGGCCACCGAGTCGCACCACGGCCTCGCGCTCGACGTGCTGAACCAGGGCAAGCCGCTGCTCGTCGAGAAGCCGGTGTGCGCCGACCTCGCCGAGACCGAGGAGGTGCTGGCGCTCTCGAAGGAGCGCGGCATCCCGATCATGTGCGGTCTGCTGGAGCGCTACAACCCGGCCGTGATGACCGCGCTCGAGCTCGTCTCCGAGCCCGTCTACGTCTCCGCGGTCCGGCACTCGCCGTACGCGCCGCGCATCCGCACCGGCGTGGCCTGGGACCTGCTCGTGCACGACGTCGACCTGGCGATCCGCTGCATGGCGGGCGTCGAGCCGACGAACGTCTCCGCCGGTGTCGGCCAGTTCCACCCGTCGTCGGTCACCGGCGCGGAGGACGTGGTCAACACGCTGCTGCACTTCCCGACCGGCGCCATGGCGTCGGTGTCGGCGTCGCGCATCGGCCAGCGCAAGATCCGCACGCTCTCCATCACCGAGCTCGACCGCCTGATCGAGGTGGACCTGCTCACCAGGAACGTGACGATCTACCACCACGTCTCGCAGGACGCGGCCACGCCGGACGGCCGGGGCTACCGCCAGCAGGCGATCATCGAGATCCCCGAGCTCGTGACGGCGCGCGAGCCGCTCGCGACCCAGCTCGACAGGTTCCTCGACCTGATCGCCGGCAAGGTCGACGCCGACAGCGAGCGCGACTCGATCCTTCCGTCGCACCGCGCCGTGGCCCAGGTCAAGGCGAAGTCCGCCGCGCTGGCCGGCTGAACCGGAGAACTGACTTCTGATGGGTGCATTCGTCGTTCTGGCGTTCATCCTGCCCGGCCTCGCGGTCGGGCTCGCGTTGCGGCTGAGAGGCTGGACCCTCGCGGCCGCGGCGCCGGTGCTCACGTTCGGCACCATCGCGCTCGGCACGCTGGTGCTCGGCAACCTGGGCATCTCGTGGAACCTGCTGACGGTGGCGGTGTGGACGGTGGTCCTGACCGCCGTCGTCGGCGTGGCGACGTGGCTCGTCGCCCGCCGCACCGGCACCGAGCCGCTGATCGAGGAGCCGAAGCGCTCGCTCGGTGAGAACCTCGTCGTCCTCGGCGGCGTCGTGCTCGGCATGGCCGTGGGCGCGGCGACGTTCCTGCGCGGCATCGGCGGCACGTTCAGCACGGTCAACCAGGACTGGGACGCGCCGTACCACGGCAACGCCATCCGGTGGATGTCCGAGCACGCGACGGCGCTGCCGTCCGCGCTGGCACCGATCGCGAACCTCCCGGCCGGCACGCAGTACTTCTACCCCAACACGTACCACGCGCTGCTCGCCCCGCTGCTGGACAAGGCAGTGGGCATGCCGGAGCTGCTGAACCTCGCCGCGCTCTCGGTGATCCTCGCGTGGCCGCTGGGCATCGCGGCACTGGCGCTCGCGTGGCGCATGCCGCCGCTCGGCGCCGCGATCGCCGCCGGCGTCTCGACGTGGTTCACGGCGTTCCCGTACGACTCGCTGTGGCGCGGTCCGCTGTGGCCCTACGTCGCCGGTGTCGCCCTGGTGCCCGCCACGATGGCCATCGCCCGCAAGATCATGACGACGCGCGGCCTGACCGGCCCGCTCGGGCTCGCGCTCGCGGTCGCCGGTCTCACCGGCCTGCACACGAGCCTCGTGTTCATCGCGTTCGCGTACATCCTGATGCTGGCGCTGGCGCTGGTCTTCAAGCTGGAGCCGATCGACTGGAAGGCGAGCTGGAAGCCGCTCGCCCTCACCGCGGCGCTCGGCCTGCTCGCCGTCATCCCGGTCATGCTGCCGGCCCTGGTCCAGTCCGCCGGCGTGACCGGCGCGCAGTGGGACGAGTTCGCGTCACCCGCGGAGGGCATCGGCCAGACGCTGCTGTTCTCCCCGGTCGTCGCGTTCCCGCAGTGGTTCCTCGGCATCGCGGCGATCATCGGCATCGTGCTGATGATCAAGCACCGCACCATGTTGTGGGTCGTCGGCGCGTGGATCCTGCTGGGTGCGCTGTACGCCGGCACCGCGTCGCTGAACAACCCGTTGATCAACTCGCTCAGCGGGCCGTTCTACAACGACGCCTGGCGGTTCGCGGCGCTGCTGCCCCTCGCCGGTGCCATCGCCGTCGGTGAGCTGGGGCAGACCGTCGCCACCGGCCTGACCGCGAAGCTCGGCTCCCGCGTCAGCCCGCAGCGGGCCGCGTTCGTCGTGCCCGTCGCGTTCGGCATCGCCGGTGTGCTCGTGCTCGGCCTGCTGGGCAAGGGCGCCTACATCGGCCGCAACGCGGAACGCCTGTCGGAGACCAACAACGAGGGCGCGACCGTCACGAAGGGCGAGCGCGAGGCCTACAAGTGGCTCGCCGAGCACTCGAAGGACCGCCCGGTCGTCAACGACCGGCTGGACGGCTCCGTGTGGATGTACGCGCTGGCCGGCGTGAAGCCCGTCGAGTGGACGTTCTACGGCGCGGACGAGAAGACCAACGCGGGCCAGATCACCTGGCACCTGCAGGACATCGACAAGGACCCGAACGTCCGCAAGGCCATCAACGCCCTGGGCGTGAAGTACGCCCTCGTCGGTGCCGGCTACGTGCGGCCGAACTCGCGGCCCGCGCCGGGGCTGATGGCCCTGGAGCGGCTGCCCGAGGTGCGGAAGGTCTACGAGAACCCGCAGGCCACCATCTACGAGTTCGTCGAGCCGGGCACCGGCAAGACGTCCTGACAGAGGTGTGGCGCAAGGGCCCGGCCGGGCATCGGCCGGGCCCTTCGCCGTGTGGACCCCTGAGACTCGTGAGCGACGGAGCGCCTGGATACTGGTCGGCGTGACGAGCCGGAGCAATTCCCTCCCCGACGTCCCCACCCTCAGCGTTGTCATCCCCACCTACAACGAGCAGGACTGGATCGGCCGCTCGGTCGAGGCGCTGATGACGTCGCTCGACCGCGCCGGCTGGCCGGCCGAGATCGTGGTGGTCGACGACGGCAGCACCGACGAGACGCCGAAGCGGCTCGTGGAACTCGTGCAGCGCTTCGGCATCACCGTGGTGAGCCAGGAGAACGCGGGCCGGTTCGCCGCGCGCCAGGCAGGTCTGGCCGCCGCCACCGGCGAGCGCGTCCTGCTGCTGGACAGCCGCGTGATCATCGCTCCCGAGGCGTTCACGTACCTGCGCGACCAGTTCGTGCAGCACCCCGAGCGCAAGGTGTGGAACGGGCACATCAACGTCGACACCGTCGGCAACCCCTACGGCGGGTTCTGGGCCGGCCTGGTCGCGATCGGCTGGCGGAAGTACGTGGCGAACCCGCGCCTGGTGTCGTTCGGCGCGGACGAGTTCGACCTCTACCCCAAGGGCACCGGCTTCTTCTGCGCCCCGCGTGAGCTGCTGCTCGGCGCGGCGAGGTCCTTCGAGTCGCTGTTCGACGACGTGAAGCTCGCCAGCGACGACACGCGCATGCTGCGGTGGATCTCCGAGCAGGAGAACATCCACCTGAGCCCCGGCTTCGCGGCCACCTACAACAGCCGCGACTCGTTCAAGAAGTTCGTGAAGCACGCGTACTTCCGCGGCACCACGTTCGTCGACAGCTACCTCGACTCGCCCGGCCCCGCGCGCAACGCGTTGTTCGCCGCCATGGCCGTCGGTGTGGTCGGGCTCGTCGTCGCGGCGAAGTTCCCGAAGACGGCGCTGCTGCTGATCCTCGTCGGCATGGCCGGTGCCGGTGTGGTGGCCCGCAGGTGCGGTGCGACGAAGGACCAGACGCTGGCCGTGTCCAAGCTGCTGCCGGTGTTCGCCGCCAGCTTCGGCTCCGGTGTGGTGCGCGGCCTGTTCCTCGCGTTGAAGAAGGCACTGACCAAGTGACCGAGAAGACCGCCGGCCGTTCGCTCGGCACCGTGGGAATCGCGGTGCTGATCGCGGCAGGACTCGGTTATCCGCTCCTGATCGTGACCGCCCGCACCCTGTCCCCGGCGGACAACGCGGTCTTCCTGACGTTCTGGGGCATCGTCTTCGGTGTCGGCAGCACGCTCGCACCGGTCGAGCAGGAGCTGTCGCGCCTGGCCGCGGTGGCCGACGTGGCGGGCAAGCGGGCCAACGCCACCGGCCTGCGCACGGTCGCGGTCGCGGCGGCGGCCGTGGGGCTGTTCGGACTCCTGGTCGCCCTGCCACCGGTGAGCGAAAGGCTCTTCGGCGAGCACACGGTGCTCGCGCTCGTCGCCCTGGCATCCGGTCTCGCGTTCGCCGTGCAGTTCGGCACCCGCGGCACGCTCATCGGCTTCCACGAGGCCAAGTCGTTCGGTGGCCTGGTGGTCAGCGAGGCTGCCGTGCGGATCGGGTTGCTCGGTCTGTTCGTCGTGCTCGGGCTCAACGGCGTGGTGCCGCTCGCGATCGCGGTCGCCGCGGGCTCGTTCGCGTTCCTCCCGTTCGGCTTCCGTGCGCGCAAGCACCTCGACCTGACCGGTGGCGCCGAGCCGTGGGGCGTCGTGGCCAGGCGGATCCTGGTGCTGATGCTCAGCGCCGGTCTCACCGCGTCGGTCCTGACCGGCTACCCGGCGATCGTGAAGCTCTTCGCCACCACCAGGGAGGAGCTGGAGGCGCTCAGCGGCCTGTTCCTCGCCCTCACCGTGGCCAGGCTGCCGCTGCTGCTGCTGTCGCCGGTGCAGGCGATGGCCGTGCCGACCGTCGTACGGCTCTCGCAGGACGAGGAGGGGCACGGAAAGCTTCGTGCCCTGTTGGTCAAAGGTTCAGCCGGAGCGTTCGGGCTGGCGGCGGTCGGTGCGGCGTTCGGCTGGCTCATCGGCCCGTGGGCCGTCAAGCTCCTCTTCGGTGCCCAGTACGACGTTCCCGGCTGGGTTCTCGCAGGTCTGGTGTGGTCTTCGGTGCTGCTCGGCGCCGTGATGCTGCTCGCTGCCGTGCTGGTCGCACGCACCGAGGGCGCCAAGGTCCTGGTCCTGTGGGCGCTCGTCGCGGCGCTCAGCGTGCTGGTGCTGACGTTCGCACCCGGTGACCTGGTGTTGCGCGCCGTGCTCGGTCTGGTGGTCGCGCCGACCATCGGTGCGTTCGTGGCCATGGCTTTCGTGCTGCGGCCTGGTGTCCGTGCTGAAACCTCTACTGGTTAGGCTCCTCGACGTGTCTGACTCTGTCGACTTGCGACGAGTGCTCATCGTGCTTCCCGCGTTGAACGAGGAGCACAACATCGAGAAGGTCATCGCCGAGGTGAAGGCCGCCCTCCCCGAGGTCGGCGTGCTGGTCGTGGACGACGGTTCCACGGACCAGACCTCGCTGCGTGCCCGGGAGAGCGGCGCCCAGGTGGCGCGCCTCGCGGTGAACCTCGGTGTCGGCGGTGCGATGCGCACCGGGTTCCGCTACGCCGTGCGCAACGGGTTCGACGTCGTGGTCCAGGTGGACTCCGACGGCCAGCACAACCCGGCGCACGTGCCCGAGTTGCTGCGCGAGCTCGACCACGCGGACATCGCCATCGGCGCCCGGTTCGCGGGCAAGGGCGACTACAAGGCCCGCGGCCCGCGCCGCTGGGCCATGAAGCTCTTCGCCGTGGTGATCTCGGCGATCTCCGGTACGAAGCTCACCGACGTCACGTCGGGGTTCAAGGCGTCCGGTCCGCGGGCGGTCCGGCTCTTCGCCGCCCACTACCCGGCGGAGTACCTCGGCGACACGCTGGAGGCGCTCGTCATGGCGGCACGGGCCGACCTGAAGATCGTGCAGGTGCCCGTGGTCATGCGCGTGCGCGCCGGCGGCACGCCGAGCACGTCGCCGGTGAAGTCCGCCGTCTACCTGCTGCGGGCCACCCTGGCGCTGACACTCGCTCTCGTTCGCCGCAAGCCCAAGACCGGCTCCTTCGAAGCCGCTTAGGAGGCTCCCGTGTCTGCGTTCCGTTTGCTGGCGATTGCGGTCGCGGCGGTCGTGCTGATCGTCGTCGTCGAAATGATGCGGCGTCGCAAGCTCCGCGAGAAGTACGCGGCAATGTGGCTGTTCGTCGGTATCGGTGTAGTCCTTTTGGGCGCGATCCCCGGCCTTCCGACGTGGTTGTCGAACCTCACCGGGATCCAGCTCGCGGCCAACTTCCTGTTCGCCGCCGCCGCGTTCACGCTGCTCTTCGTCGTGCTGCAACTGTCCAGTGAGGTGGGTCACCTCGAAGAAGAGGTGCGCACCACGGTGGAGGAGATCGCGTTGCTGCGCTGTGAGCTGGAAGGCGTGCGTGCCGAACTGGACAAGCGCGTCGCGACGACCGAAGAACAACTTCTCCGAGCCCAGCCCTGAATTCGGGGCACTCGGGGCATACAGGTAACCTCGCTTGCCGTGAGCTTCGCAGGTTATGACCTGATCGTCGTCGGTTCCGGATTCTTCGGCCTCACGGTCGCCGAGCGCACCGCGTCCCAGCTGAACAAGCGGGTGCTGGTGCTGGAGCGGCGTGACCACATCGGAGGCAACGCCTACTCGGAGGCAGAGCCCGAGACAGGCATCGAGGTGCACCGCTACGGCGCGCACCTGTTCCACACGTCCAACAAGCGCGTGTGGGACTACGTGAACCAGTTCACCTCGTTCACGAGCTACCAGCACCGCGTCTTCGCGATGTACGACGGTCAGGCGTACCAGTTCCCGATGGGACTGGGCCTGATCTCGCAGTTCGTCGGTCGCTACATGTCGCCTGAGGACGCGAAGGCGTGGGTCGCCGAGCAGGCCTCGGAGATCGACACCAAGGACGCGAAGAACCTCGAGGAGAAGGCGATCTCGCTGGTCGGCCGTCCCCTGTACGAGGCGTTCATCAAGGCCTACACGGCCAAGCAGTGGCAGACGGACCCGAAGGAGCTGCCCGCGGCGGTCATCAGCCGTCTGCCGGTGCGCTACAACTTCGACAACCGCTACTTCAACGACACCTACGAGGGCCTGCCGGTCGACGGCTACACCGCGTGGCTCGAGAAGATGGCGGACCACCCGAACATCGACGTCAAGCTGTCCACGGACTACTTCGACGTCAAGGACGAGATCCCCGCCGGCACGCCGGTCGTCTATACCGGCCCGGTCGACCGCTACTTCGACTACTCCGAGGGCTGGCTCGGCTGGCGTACGCTCGACTTCGAGCAGGAAGTGCTGCCGATCGGCGACTTCCAGGGCACGCCGGTCATGAACTACAACGATGCGGACGTGCCGTACACGCGCATCCACGAGTTCCGCCACTTCCACCCGGAGCGCGAGTACCCGAGCGACAAGACGGTTATTGTTCGGGAGTTCTCCCGCGCTGCGGAGAAGGACGACGAGCCGTACTACCCGATCAACACGGCTGAGGACCGCACCAAGCTGGAGCGTTACCGCGAGCTGGCCAAGAAGGAAGCCTCGGAGCGCAACGTGATCTTCGGTGGGCGCCTCGGCACGTACAAGTACCTGGACATGCACATGGCGATCGGTTCTGCGCTGAGCGTGTTCGACAACAAGATCGCTCCGCACCTGGCGTCCGGTCAGGCGCTGGACGGGTCGCTGGAGGACTGAATCGCAATGCCGGGCAAGTCCAACCTCGTGGAGCACGAGGCGCCGGAGAAGCTGCTGACGCAGCGCGGCCTGTTCGCAGGGCCCTCCCAGATCGTCTCGGAGGACCTGTACGCCGAGGTGAAGCGCGGGATCGCCGAGCGGGAACGTCACCGCATGGTGGTCCACCCGAACGCCACGGTCTCGATGAACACCTACTTCGGGCGTTTCCCCGCGTCGTACTGGCAGCGGTGGTGCGTGAGTCCCGAGGTGGAGCTCGAGCTCGAGGTGACCGGCTCCGGCCAGGTCGCTCTCGTCGCCTCGGACTCCGAGGGTGAGACCCGCACGGTCGTCGCGGAGAAGGTCGCCGGCGCGAAGGCGCAGAAGGTGCGCCTGACCGCGAAGATCGACAAGTTCACCGACGGCGGTGGTCTCTGGTTCGACGTGATCACCGCGGAAGACTCGCTCGTCGTGGAGAAGGTCCGCTGGACGGTCGCGCCGCCGAAGACGGTGCGGCCGACCGCCGTGGTCATCTGCACGTTCAACCGCGTCGACGACTGCCTCAACACGATGGCCGCCCTCGCGTCGGACCCGGAGCCGTTGAAGCTCGTCGACACGGTCTACGTCGTCGACCAGGGCACGGACGCCGTCGAGTCGCGTGAGCGGTTCGCCGAGGTCTCGGCCGCGCTCGGGCCCAAGCTGCGCTACATCAGGCAGCCGAACCTCGGTGGTGCCGGCGGCTTCACGCGCGGCCTCTACGAGGTCACCGAGATCGACCACGCCGAGCACGCCAACGTCCTGTTCATGGACGACGACGTGCTGTGCGAGCCCGAGATCGTCATCAGGCTCACCGCGTTCGCGAACCGCACGACGCAGCCGACGATCGTCGGCGGTCAGATGCTCTACCTGCTGCACCCGAACTTCCTGCACGTCGGTGCCGAGTACGCGAACCTCGACACCCTCGCGCCGGGCCAGGTCGTGGAAGGCGCGCTGTTCAACGCCGACCTCACCGGCTACGACGAGGAGACGGGCAAGCGCAACGTCCAGGACAAGCGCGTCGACGCCGGGTACAACGGCTGGTGGTCGTGCCTCATCCCGTCGGAGATCGTGAAGGCGGTCGGCTACCCGCTGCCGCTGTTCTTCCAGTGGGACGACATCGAGTACGGCTACCGCGCGCGTGAACACGGTTTCGCCACCGTGTCGCTGCCCGGTGCCGGTGTCTGGCACGCGGACTTCCACTGGAAGGACTGGGACGACTGGCACAGGTACTTCAACCTGCGCAACGCCCTGATCACCTCCGCGCTGCACAGCCGCTTCGACCCGAAGATGATCGTGCGCGGCATGGCCAAGCAGTTCGCCACGTACATCCTGGGCATGCAGTACGGCCTCGCCGCCACCCAGCTCAAGGCGATCGAGGACTTCCTGAAGGGCCCGGACTTCCTGGCGGACGGCGGTGTGCAGGCGGCGGCGGACATCCGCAAGCTGCGCGCCGAGTTTCCGGAGACGGTGCGGCACCCGGCGTCGGAGATCCCCGGTTTCAAGCCGGGCAGCCTGCCGATGATCAGCGCCGCGCCGACGCCGAAGCTGATCGCGCCGGTGTTCGCCAAGCGTCTCGTGAACCAGCTGCGAGGCAAGTCCGTGCACGAGGCCGGTGCTGTTCCCGCCGGTGACTCGGCGTGGTGGCACGTGTCGCTGTTCAACACGGCGGTCGTGACCGACGCGTCGCAGGAGGGCGTGCGGGTGCGCAAGCGGGACAAGGAACTCGCGGTGCGCCTGTCCAAGCAGGGCGCCAAGGTCTTCCGCGAGCTGTACCGCAGGGCTCCGGAGATGCAGCGCGCCTACCGGGGCGCGATGGGGAAGCTCACCAGTCGCGACACCTGGTCGCGGTTGTACGACCTCTGATTCACACAACGCTTTGCACGGGCGGTCCGGATCTTCCGGGCCGCCCGCTCTAGTGAGGGGAAAGGTCTGTGGACCAGAACTGCGTGCTGCAACGGGTGATCCTGCCCCGCGACGAAGATCCGCTCGACGTCCGGCCGCTCTACCTGGACGAGCCGGACTCGGTGCACTGCCACGTCGCGTCCCGCCGCAGCACCACGGTTCCCCCGTCGGCGAAGGTCTCCTTCTCCACCTACTTCAACGCTTTCCCGGCCTCCTACTGGAAGCGCTGGACGACCGTCGACGAGGTCGTGCTGCGCATGGCGGTGCGCGGCACCGGTCGTGTCGACGTGTACCGCTCGCGGCCGTCCGGCGACATCATCCACATCGAGGGCCAGTACGTCCGTGACGCGGCCGAGTGGACCGACGTCGAGTTCACCGTGTCGCTCAAGCCGTTCGAGGACGGCGGCTGGATCTGGTTCGACGTCTTCACCGACGACGCGCCGCTCGAGATCCGCGAGGCGGCCTGGACCGTGCGCGAGCCGTTGCCCGCGCAGACGGTCGCCATCGGCATGACGACCATGCGCCCGGTCGACGCCGTGATCGCGTTGCGCGCGCTCGGCGAGGACAAGGCCGTGCTCGACGTGCTCTGCAAGGTGTTCGTCGCCGACCAGGGTGCGGTGAAGGTCCGTGACACCGAGGGTTTCGCGGAGGCCGCGGCACTGCTCGGCGACAAGCTCGAGGTCATCGAGCAGGACAACCTGGGTGGCTCCGGCGGGTTCACCCGCGGCATGTTCGAGGCGATCGAGAACACCGACGCCGACCAGATCATGTTGATGGACGACGACATCCGGCTCGAACCGGACGCGGTGCTGCGCTCCAACGCGTTCGCCCGCGCCGCCGCCCAGCCGGTGATCGTCGGCAGCCACATGCTGAACCTGTACTCGCGGGCCCGCCTGCACAGCTTCGCGGAGATCGTCGACCTCAACACGTGCTTCTGGCGTGCGGCGCCCGGCGCGGTCACCGACCACAACTTCGCCACCGACTCGTTGCGGGACACCAAGGAACTGCACCCGCGCGTCAACGCCACCTACAACGGCTGGTGGATGTGCCTGTTCCCGCGCGAGGTCGTGCGTCGCAGCGGCTACCCGCTGCCGCTCTTCATCAAGTGGGACGACGCCGAGTACTCGCTGCGGGCGCTGGAGCACGGCTTCCCGACGGTGTCGCTGCCCGGCTCCGCGGTCTGGCACATGCCGTGGACCGACAAGAACGACTCGACGGACTGGCAGGCGTACTTCCACACGCGCAACCGTCTGATCCTCGCCGCGCTGCACAGCCCGTACGACGTGAAGAACGGCATCGTGAAGCACGGCCTGAAGCTCACGCTGCGCCACCTGCTGTCGATGGAGTACTCGACCGTCATGTTGCAGCAGAAGGCGATCGAGGACTTCCTCGCCGGCCCGTCGCTGCTCTTCGACTCGCTGCGCACCGCGCTGCCCGAGGTGCGCAAGCTGCGTGCCGAGTACTCCGACGCGCAGACCCTGCCGTCGGCGAGGGAGTTCCCGCCGCCGACCTTCGACCAGGTGCGCGCCGAGGCCCTGCTGCAGCCGTCGCAGTCGAAGATCACCACCGCCAAGCGCGCCGCGAAGTCGTTGCTGCACAACTTCCGCAGCCCGGCCCCCGACGCGGCAGGCCGCCCGCAGATGAACGTGCCGGCGCTCAGCGCCCGGTGGTTCCTGCTCGGCAACCTGGACAGCGCGACCGTCTCCACCGCCGACGGCACCGCGGTGGCGTTCTACAAGCGCGACCCGCAGGAGTTCCGCGCGCTGGCCAAGCGGGCGGCCCGCAACTACCGCCGGCTCGGGCAGGAGTGGGACCAGCTCAAGCGCGTGTACCGCGCCGCGCTGCCGGAGCTGACCTCGACGGAGTCGTGGCGGAAGGTATTCGAGAGCTGATTCGTCCCTCCTTCTCAGGGCAGGGTCCGTCGTTCATCGGATGGGCGACGGACCTGGCACGGCCTTGGGAGGGAACCGTGACCACGCTCAGCTTTGTCGCGCACCAGGACGACGACCTGCTCTTCATGAACCCGGACATCGCGTCGGACGTGTGGGACGGCCAGGACGTCTGGATCGTGTACCTGACCGCGGGAGACATCCCGCACCGCCCCGGCAGCTCCCACGGGGGCATCCAGTACGCGGAGATGCGCATCGACGGCGTGCGCGCCGCCTATGCCAAGACCGCCGGGGTGGCGAACAACTGGCACTACGAGCAAATGATGTTCGGTGGCCACCCCGTGCCCACGAACAGGCTCGCGGACACCAACGTGCGCATCGTGTACACGTACGTCCACGCAGCAGCCGGCCCGGAGGACGACTTCGGCGACCTGTGGCGCCTGCTCAACGTGCCGGGCTTCACGGCCAAGCCGATCGACGGCCGCCCCGCGTACACGTACGCCGAGTTCGTGGGCATGATCCGCGGCATCATCGACCACGTCGGCCCTGACTTCATCCGCACGGGCAGCTCGATCGGCCACCGCGAGGGCGACCACATCGACCACACGGCGGCCGCGATCCTGGTCGCCGACGCGAGCACCGACGACCAGGGCCGCACCGCCGTGCGCCGCTTCGAGTACACCGGCTACCGGGTGCTCAACCTGCCGGAGAACGTCGACGGGCATCTGCGTGCCAAGAAGACCGAGATCTGGGACGCGTACTGGCCGCACGACCCGGAGCTGAACCAGTGGAGCTGGCGGGCGGCGATGAGCAGGCGGTACGCGCCGGACGGCCGGATCTTCCACCCCGGTGTCCCGTGGATCCCGCCGGGCGACTTCGCCAGCTCGGTAGCCTGACCCTCCGTTCGCGGTGGGGAGGGCAGCAGTTCTTGCGCGCACACGAGGTTCCGGAGCTCTACGAGGGTGACGTGGTCGTGGTGTCCAGCCCGGTCGTCTCGACGACCGTCGCGCGCGTCTCGCACCACCACGTCCACCTCGCGTGGCCGTGGAAGGCGAAGGACCCGAAGTCGGAGTTCTCCTGGGACGGGACCGTCGCCTTCTCCCGGTTCGCCGAGAGCTCGGAGTGGCGGAACACGCCTTGGCGGTTCAAGTGCGATCCGTGGGGCCTGCAGCCTGGTGACGTGGTCGAGCTGTTCATCCCCGAGACCGACGCCGTGGTCCGGTCGGTCAGGAGGCTCGACCGGCCTCGGGACATGGGCTGGTTGCCTCGGCCTGTGCTGGTGCTCGGGTTCGGCACGGCCGAGTTCGCCGGCGACCCGGAGGCGGGCTTCGTCATCTACTGCGACACCGACGAACCGATCACGATCAGCCCTTGATCCCCGTCTCAGCCACCCCGCGCACCAGCCACCGCTGCATCGCCACGAACACGATGACCAGCGGGGTGATGGAGACGGCCGCAGCCAGGAACAGCTCGTGCACGTTGATCGACTGAGCCGTGAGGAACGTCGACAACGCCACCTGCACGGTCCACGAGTCCTGGTCCTGCGCAATGACCAACGGCCACAGGAACTGGTTCCACGACGTCACGAACGCGATCACCCCGAGCGCCGCGAAGAACCCGCGTGAGTTCGGCACGACAACGCGCCAGAACGTGCCCCAGTGCCCGAGTCCGTCGATTCGCGCGGCCTCCTCCAGCTCCCGTGGGAAGTTCAGGAAGTACTGCCGGAACAGGAACGCCGTGAACCCGCTGAACAGCCCGGGAATCACCAGTCCGCGCAGGTCGGAGACCCACCCCAGCGTCGACACGACGACGAACGTGGGCACGAACGTCACCGCGGCGGGAATCATCAAAGTGGCGACGACGAAGTAGAACACCACATTCGCGTACCGGTAAGGGATCCGCGCCAGCCCGTAGCCGGCCAGCGAGCACAACAGCAGCTGGCCAAGAGTCTGCAAAACCGCCACCACCAGTGAATTCACCATGCTCCGCACCAACGGCACGGCGGGATCGCCGAACAGCTCGGCGAAGTTCTCCCAGCGCACCGACGACGGCAGGAACGTCCACGACGTCGCGCTGATCTCCGACTCCGACACCAGCCCGTTGCGCACCACCAGGTAGAACGGCACGAGGAACAGCACGGCCGCCACGGACAAAGCCAGGTACCGCAGGGCCTTCACCGCCGCACCGCCCTTCCCTGCAACAGTGTCACGCCGACGATCAGCAGCGTCAGGATCACCGCGCCCGCACTGCCGTGCCCGAAGTCCTGCCCTCCGCTGCCCAATGCCGTGTAGTACAGGTAAATCAACGGAGGCCGGGCGAACGGCGGATAGCCCCGGTCGGTGCCGAGCACGTTGTAGAACTCGTCGAACGCCTGATAAGCGCCGATCAAAAGCAGCAACAACACGGCGACCGAGGTGGTCCGCAGCTGTGGCAACGTCACAAACCGGAACGCCTGCCACGACCGCGCGCCGTCGAGGGCCGCTGCCTCGTACAGCACCACGGGAATCCGTTGCAGGCCCGCGATGAACAGGATCATGTAGAACCCGAGCTGCAACCAGAGCCGCAGCGTCACGAGCACGAGCCAGTACCAGGGCGGGGACGTGGAGACCGTCCACGCGACCGGATCGGCGCCGAACCAGCCCAGCACCGTGTTCGCGAGGCCCGAGCGCAGGCCGTTGAAGATCGAGAGCTTCCACACCAGCGACGCCACGACGTACGAGCACGCCGTCGGCAGGAAGAACACCGAGCGGAAGAACGCCTGCATGAAGCTGATCTGGTTGACCAGCAACGCGAGCGCGAGAGCCAGCACGAACGTCAGCGGCACGATGAAGGCGGCGAACACGCTGAACGTGCCGAGGCTGCTCAGGAACGGCCCGTCGGTCAGCATGTCCACGTAGTTGCGCAGCCCGACGAACTCGGTCGGTGTCACCGTGTTGCGCGCGTCGAAGAACGACAGCAGCAGGCTCCAGCCGATCGGCACGTACACGAACACCAGCAGTCCGGCGGCGAACGGCCCCACGAACAGCCAGAACGCGCGTCCGTGCCTCATCCGTACAGGCGCTTCAGCTCGTCCCTCGCCACGCCCGCCGCGGTCTTCAGTTCGGCGTCGGCGGGAGCGCCGTCGCGGACCACCCGCGACACGGCGTCGTTGAACGCCGTCCGCATCACCGAGGTCCAGTCCGGCGGGTTGGACGCCTTCGCGTTGTCCCGCACGAACTTCACCGCGTCGGCCGCCGCACCCGACGTCAGCTTCGACGCCTTCTCCGAGATGCTCTTGCGGGGCGGGATGTGGAAGCCGTAGCTGAGGTTGAAGTCCTCCTGGTAGTCGGTCTTCTCGATCCACAGCCACCGCACGAAGTCCTTGGCCTCGTCGATCCGCTTCGACTTCGCGTTGACCATCGCCCCGAACGCCCCGACCGGCACGCTGGGCTTCCCACTGCTGGTGAGCGAGGGGAACGGCAGCACGCCGAAGTCGTCACCCAGCGCCTTGGCGACCGCCGGTACCGCCCACAACCCGGTCCACTGCATGGCGACCAGGCCCTGCGTGAACGCGTCCGGCTCCGCCCAGTCCTTCACCGCGCCCAGCAACAGGCTGCCGCTCGTGTAGAGCTCGCGGAGCTTGCCGACCGCCGTCGCCGCGAGGGGATCGTCGAACCCGACCTGGTGGTCCCGCACGTAGTCGAGGCCGGCCGACCACAGCGCAGGCCCGCCCAGCACGCCGCCACCGCCGTCGTTGCCGGCGAAGAGCCCTTTGACCGAGCCCGTGGTGAGGCGCTTGGCGGTGTCGATCAGCTCATCCACAGTGGACGGTGGTTGCACGCCGGCCTGAGCGAACAGGCTCTTGCGGTAGAACAACATCTGCATGTCCACGGCCTGCGGGACGCCGTAGATCTTCCCGTCGACGGTGTGCGTCGCGAGAATCGACTCGGAGAAGTCGCTCCTGGCGTCGCCGAAGACGTCGTCGAGCGGCACGAGCTGACCCGCCCGGACCGAGCTGATCTGCGGGGTGGACTCGAAGACGTCCGGTCCGCCGCCGGACAGCAGGCTCGTCGCGAGCTTGGAGTCGTAGTCGCCGGGGTTCCACTGCACGTCGACCTGGGTCCTGGTGTACGCCTTGGCGTAGCGCTCCACGGCCTGCTGCACGCCGGGCTCGCCGTACGCGTGGTACCACTGCTTGAGGGCCTGGCCGTTGCCGCCCCTGCCGGTGTTCGAACCGCACGCCGCGAGCAACGCGCTCGCGCCGGCCAGGGACAGAAGTCTGCGTCGGGAAATCACTCACCCCGTCTTACTCCGATCACTCGATGTGCGCGAGTGGTTACTCGAAGTGGGCGACGACGACGTTCGCGAAGTTGACGACGTACTCACGGCCGTCGGGCCCCGGGATCGGCTGGGTGTGTCCGTTGCGGACGATCTGGGTCAGCCGCGGCGCGAGGTCGTCCCGCGTCTCGTCGGTGACCGGCAGGGAGATCGGGTTCGGGTTGGCGGCGAGGAACAGCACGAGTTTGCTCATGAGAGCAGCCAACCGCGTTCAGGAGCTCTGCGGAGGGCGGTTCCGCTCGTAGCGATTCCGCCCTCGGCAGACCGGCTCACTTGCGGAAGAAGCGCTCCCGCTGACCGAGGCGCACGAGCTTCAGCCACTCGACGAACGCCTTCGGGTCCCGCTTCACGGCGAGGAAGTACAGCCCGAACCGGAACACCTCGAGCGCGCCGAGCTTGCGCATGCCCGGCTGCGACAGCAGGTACCCGCGGTTGCGGTACGTGTAGTAGCGCTTGATCGGGTTCTCCGGGTCCTGGGCGTGGAACCTGCCGCCCAGCATCGGCTTGAACTCGTCCGAGCCGTCCGGGTGCACGTACGCGACCCGCAGCGACGTGCCGAACGGCAGCCCCGACCGCACCATGCGCCGGTGGACCTCCACCTCGTCGCCGCGGAAGAACAGCCGGTAGTCCGGCACGCCGACGACGTCCAGGGTGGTGGCGCGGAACAGCGCCCCGTTGAACAGCGAGGCGATGCCAGGCAGGAAGTCCGTGCCGAGTTCGGCGGCCGAGCGCTTCCACGTCAGGCCGCGGCGCAACGGGAACGCGAGCTTGTCCGGGCTGTCGATGTTGGTGACGACGGGGGAGATCTCCGCGAGACCCCTGCGCTCCGCCTCCTCCAGCAGCACGGCCAGCACGTGCTCGTCAGCCGGGCGGCCGTCGTCGTCGGCCAGCCACACCCATTCCGCGCCCAGCGAGAGCGCGTGCAGGATGCCCAGCGCGAAGCCGCCGGCACCACCGAGGTTGCGGTGCGACGGCAGGTAGGTCGTGGGGAGCGGACACTGCTCGACGAGGTCGCCGACGGGCTGGTCGGGACCGTTGTCGACGACGACCAGGTGGTCGGGCACGCGCGTCTGGGTCGCCAGGGCCTTCAGCGACTCGGCCAGCAGGTCCCTGCGGTGGCGGGTGACCACCACCGCGACGACGGAGCCCTTGGGCAGTGCCTCGATCATGCTCTACTCGCCACCGTTTCCGCTGAGGACGGGGGTTTCCTCGTGCGGGTGCATCCGCTCGAAGGGGTCGTACCCCTTGTACGCGGTCAGCACCTCGCGCAGGCTTCCGAACATCTTGACGTGACCCTCGTCCATCCAGATCGCCTTGTCGCAGAACTCCGCGAGGAACTCGTCGGAGTGGTTCGCGAACACCAGCAGACCGGAGCGGGCGACCAGGTCCTTGAGGCGGTCGCGGGCCTTCGCCATGAACGCGGCGTCGACCGCGCCGATGCCCTCGTCGAGCAGCAGGATCTCCGGGTTGATCGACGTGACGACGCCGAGGGCCAACCGGACGCGCATGCCCGTCGAGTACGTGCGCAGCGGCATCTGCAGGTAGTCACCGAGCTCGGTGAACTGCGCGATGTCGTCGACGCGGGATTCCATCTTCTTGCGGCTCATGCCGAGGAACAGGCCGCGGATCATGATGTTCTCGTACCCGGAGATCTCCGGGTCCATGCCGACGCCGAGGTCGAAGACCGGCGCGACCTTGCCGATGATGCGCGACTGGCCGCGGGTGGGCTCGTAGATGCCCGCCAGCAGGCGCAGCAGCGTCGACTTGCCGGCACCGTTGTGGCCGACCAGGCCGACGCGGTCGCCGTCCTTGAGCGACAGCGTGATGTCGTGCAGTGCTTCGATTATCGGGACGCGGCCTTCGGACTCGATCTTGCCGCCGACCTTGCCGAGCGCGAGCTTCTTCAGCGACCTCGACTTCGCGTCGAAGATCGGGAAGTCGACCGATGCGTTCCAGACGTCGATGCTGACCATGGGTGTCGACCTCCTTCTAGACCCAGTAGGAAACGCGGGCGCGGTAGTTGCGCAGGATCACCAGCGCGGCGAACCAGCCGACGACCGTGAAGCCGCCGACGACGGCCCAGTGGTGCCAGTCGACCGCGTGGCCGAGCAGCGGGGCCCTGACCACCTCGACGAAGTGGTACACGGGGTTGAGCTCGGCGATGAGCATGCGCCAGTCGTTGTCACCAGCGCCACCGGTGACCCGCTGCAGCACGCCCGCGTCCCAGACGATCGGCGTCATGAAGAAGACCAGGTTGATGAAGCTGTTCACGACCGGGGGGATGTCGCGGAAGCGGGTGCTGATGACGCCGAACAGCAGGGCGATCCACACCGCGTTCACCGCGAGCAGCGCGAAGCCCGGGATCGCGAGGACGATCGTCCAGCTGATGCCGGGGTGCTCGATGCCGCCCTTGGTGATCGTGTACGGGTGGTCGAGCGCCGTGAAGAAGATGGCGAGGACCACCGCGTAGACCACGAGGTTGTGCGCCAGGAACAGCACCTGGCGCCACACCATCCGCATCACGTGGACCGTGATCGGCGCGGGGAGGTGCTTGATGAGCCCCTCGTTCGCGATGAACACGTCCGTGCCCTCGGTGATGCAGCCGAGGATGAAGTTCCAGATGATGAAGCCGACCGTCACGTACGGCAGGAACGTGGGGACGTTCGTGTCGAACAGCACGGAGTACAGCAAGCCCAGCGCCAGCGCCGTGGTGCCCATCGAGATGGTGATCCACAACGGGCCGATGACCGAGCGGCGGTAGCGCTGCTTGATGTCCTGCCAGCCGAGGTGGCCCCACAGCTCACGGTGGTCCCACGCCTCCCGCACATCCGCGAACGCGCGTTTGAAGCTGCGCGACTTGACGGCAGGGGGCGCCTCTGCTTGGTCGAGCGTACTGGTGGCTTGCACGAGGACTGAGCGTACCGGCGACCACCGACGGCCATGCTTACCGGTCGGTCACGGTGCGATCAGACCTTGATCACCTTTACGATGACCTGTTCGTGGTCGTAGGTGTACCCGAGGTAGTCGAACTCCACGCCGTGCGCCGCCACGTGCTCCAGCCAGGCCTTGTGCTCGTGGTCCTGCCACTGCGGGTAGTTGAAGTACTCGTCGAAGACGATGATGCTGCCCTCGACCAGACGGGGCCCGACCAGGTCGAGGACGGTCTTGGTGGACGAGTACAGGTCGCAGTCGACGTGCAGGAACGTGACGGGGCCCTCGTGGTCGGCGAGGAACTTCGGCAGCGTCTCGTCGAACCACCCGGCGATGAGCTCGGCACCGGGCACGTCCGGCAGGCCGTCCATCGTGAACGTGCCGGCGGGGAACCCGTTGCGCCAGTTCTCCGGCAGACCCTCGAAGGAGTCGAAGCCGTAGACGCCGGCGCCCTCCCGGGCGTTCGCGATGATCTTGAGCGTGCCACCGGTGTAGACGCCGAACTCCAGCGCCATGCCGCCCTCGGGCGTCTGGGCCAGCGCGAACTCGAGCGTCTCCTGCGGCGAACCGAAGTGCGGGACCCGCGGCATGTTCTTGTGCACGAACTGAGCGCTCTGCAGCGCCGCTTCCCTGTCCGCGGCGAACACGATGTCGCGGCGGGCCCGCACCTCGTGCCCCACGGTGTGGTCGACGATCCGGTTCGCCTGCTGCGCGACCTCGTCGCGCAGGCCGTCCAGCTGGGCCTGGATCCGTTCGATCTGCTCTTGCTGCGGCTTCAACGCGTCCTGGATGAGTTCGAGCGCTTTGACACGAAGCTTGTGACGAAGCTGCTTGGCCTGCAGGCCATTGCGGACTCGGTCGAGCACGGTGGCTCCTCTCCAGAACGGTCAGCGCATCGTAGAGCCACCACCGCGTGGCTTAGCTAGAGGTACTGACCCGTCCCTTTGCCTGTTGTTCCGGCTTCGTTACCTTCGCCGCCACTGCCGGCGGGAAGCGCACGGCCGCGCATCTGCTCCAGCTGGGCCCGCGCCGCCATCTGCTGGGCGAACAACGCGGTCTGGATGCCGTGGAAGAGGCCTTCCAGCCAGCCCACGAGCTGAGCCTGCGCGATCCGCAGCTCGGCGTCGGAGGGGGTGCCCTCCTCGGTGAACGGCAGCGACAGGCGCTCCAGCTCCTCGCGCAGCTCCGGCGCCAGGCCGTCCTCGAGCTCCTCGATGGACCGCTTGTGGATCTCCTTGAGGCGGTTGCGGCTGGCCTCGTCGAGAGGCGCCGCCCGCACCTCCTCCAGCAGCTGCTTGATCATCGTGCCGATCCGCATGACCTTCGCCGGCTGTTCGACGAGGTCGGCGATGTCGCCGTCCTGGCCGCCGACGATTACGACGGGCTGCTCCTGGTTCATGGTCTCCATCCTCGCGCGATTCACGTTTTCGAAACCAATCGGGGTGGGGCTGGTCGTTGCCGTGTTTGCTCGCATACGTACGGTGTGTGTCATGGCGTTCGACGTCGCACGGGTACGAGGGCTCTTCCCCGCGCTCGGCGACGGCTGGGTCCATCTCGACGCACCGGCTGGCATGCAGGTGCCCGAACAGGTCGCCACCGCCGTCTCCACCGCGCTGCGCGCCCCGGTCTCCGGACCCGGTGGCATCTTTCCCGCGTCCCAGCGGGCCCAGGGCATCGTGGACGCCGCCCGCAGGTCCGTCGCGGACCTCGTCGGCGGCGATCCCGCCGGTGTCGTGCTCGGCCCCTCCTCCGCTGTCCTGCTGCAACGTCTCGCCGACGCGATGACCGACGACTGGTTCATGGGCGACGAGGTCCTGGTTTCCCGGCTGGACCACCCGGCGAACATCGCGCCGTGGTTGCGCGCCACACAGCGCACCGGCAGCGCGGTCAAGTGGGCGGAGATCGACATCGAGACCTGCGAGCTGCCGAGCTGGCAGTTCGACGAGCTGGTCACCGACCGCACCAAGCTGATCGCCATCACGGCGGCGTCCGGCGTCGTCGGCACCCGGCCGGACCTGGGCAAGATCTCCGCGGTGGCTCGCGCGCACGGCTCGATGATGGTGGTGGACGCCTCCGCCGCGGCGCCTTTCGTGCCGTTGGACATCGTTGGCATGGGTGCGGACGTCGTGGCTCTGTCCGCCGGCCAGTGGGGCGGTCCGCCGGTCGGCGCGCTGGTGTTCCGCGACCCGTCGGTGCTGGAGCGGCTGCCGTCGGTCTCGGTCGACCCGATGGCGCGCGGCCCGGAACGGCTGGAGCTCGGCCCGCACGCGTATCCGATGCTCGCCGGGCTCGTTGCCTCGGTGGAGTACCTGGCGGACCTCGACGACGCGGCTTCCGGCACGCGCCGCGAGCGGCTGCTCACGTCGTTGGGATCGGTGAAGGCCTACCAGGCCGGGCTGCTCGCTAATCTGATCAACGAACTGCGTTCGCTGCGACACGTGATGGTGATCGGCGACGCCATGCGGCGGGTGCCCGCGCTGGCGTTCTCGATCGCCGGGGTCAAGGCGGAGGACGGCGTCGAACACCTCGCGTCGCGGGGTGTCTGCGCGTTCGCCGACCCCGGTCAGCACGGCGTGTTCTCGGTGCTGGGCGTCGGCGAGATCGGCGGCGCCATCCGCATCGGGCTCGCGCACTACACGAACGCGGTCGAGATGGACGACCTGGTGCGGGCGGTGGCCGAACTCGGCTGAGGGATTTGGGAGATCATCTTTGGACGACTCGCTGGCTCGCGAGCTCGCGGATCTCTCGGCCCTGCAGCGCCTCGGCTCGTTGAACACCGAGTACCTGCCGCAGCTCTCCGGCGACCTCAGGCCGGCGGCGCTCGTCGCCGTGATGGACGAGATCGTGCTGGGCGCCCGGACCGTCCTGGTGGAACTGGGCTGCGGGTCTTCGTCGGTCTTGCTGGCGCGTTTGTTGCAACAGCGAGGATTCGGGCACCTGCTGTCGATCGAGCACGACGAACGCATGGCTGCTTTCGTTGCCTCGCAACTACGACGCGAAGGTCTCGGCTCCGCTGCCCGCGTGGTGCACGCGCCGTTGTCGCGGCATCCGGCGGCGTTGTCTCGGCACGGCCAGTGGTACGCGCCGCAGCAGGTGCACGACGAGGTGCTCGGGTACGTCGAGCGTTTCGGTCTGGTGGACCTGCTCCTGGTGGACGGACCGGGGTTCGGTGACTCGCGCTATCCGGCGCTGCCCGTGCTCAGCGCCGTGCTGGCGCCGGGGGCGACGGTGCTGGCCGACGACGCCGACCGCCCGGACGAGCAGGCGGTGCTGACGCGGTGGTCCGAGGAGTTCGGGCTGGAGTTCCGCCGCACGGCTCCTCGGACCTCACTGGCCGTGGCTACCGCTCTCGCTTGAGCAGGACCTTGCCGAAGACGTCGCTCGCCTCCAGCAGGCGGTGCGCAACGGCTGCGTCCGACATCGGCACGACCTGGCCGACGATCGGCTTGACCGCACCGCTCTCGATCAACGGCCACAGGTGCTCGCGGACCTGGGCCACGATCGCGCCCTTGCCGTCGACGCTGCGCCCGCGCAGGCCCGTCGCCATCACCGAGGCGCGCTTGGCGAGGAGCTTGCCGATCGGCAGTTCGCCCTTCACACCGCCCTGCATGCCGATGATCATCAACCGGCCGTCCGGGGCGAGGACGTCGATGTTGCGGGGGAGGTAGGAGGCGCCCATGTTGTCGAGGACGACGTCGGCCTGCTTGACCTCGGCGACGAAGTCCTGGGTCTTGTAGTTGACCGTGATGTCCGCCCCGAGCTCGGCGCACTTGCGCAGCCGTTCGTCCGATCCCGCGGTGACCGCGACGGTCGCGCCCAGAGCCTTCGCCACCTGGATCGCGTGCGTGCCGATGCCGCCCGCACCGCCGTGCACGAGGAACGTCTCGCCGAGCTTGAGCCGGCCGTCCATCACGACGTTCGACCACACCGTGCACGCGACCTCGGGCAGCGCGGCCGCCGTGACGACGTCGACGTTCGCCGGGACGGGCAGGACCTGGACCGCGGGCACGACGACCTTCTCCGCGTACCCGCCACCGGCCAGCAGCGCGCACACCTCGTCACCGACGTTCCACCCGGTCACACCCTCGCCGAGCGCGGCGATCGTGCCGGAGCACTCCAGCCCGATGACGTCCGACGCGCCGCGCGGCGGTGGGTACAAACCCTGTCGCTGCAACAGGTCCGCGCGGTTGACCGCACTCGCGGCGACGTCGATCAGCACCTCGCCCTCGCCCGGCACCGGGTCTGCGACCTCGGTCCACTCGAGCACGTCCGGGCCGCCGGGTTCGCGAACAGTGATGGCACGCATGCAGCCGACCGTAATACCGTTCGGCAGGTCCGGCACCATCGGATCATGGACGCCTGGCCGCTACGACATCTGGTCCTCCGCACCCCGCGCCTGGAGCTGCGCCCCGACGACGACTCCGGACTGTTCGAGCTCGTCGAGGTCGCCAAGGCGGGCGTGCACGACCCGGCCGAGATGCCGTTCAACGTGCCGTGGACCGACAGCCTCGCGGACGACCACGGGTTCGGCATGGTCCAGTTCTTCTGGGGCATGCGCGCCAAGTTGGCCGCCAAGGACTGGGCGATCTGCTTCCTCGTGCGGCACGAGGGCAGGGTCATCGGTGTGCAGGAGCTGGGCGCGCGTGATTTCGGTGTGCTGCGCGAGGTGAACACCGGCTCGTGGCTCGGCCAGGAGTTCCAGGGCAACGGGTTCGGCACGGAGATGCGCGTCGGCGTGCTGCAGTTCGCGTTCGACCACCTGGGCGCCCACATCGCTCGTTCGGCGGCTTGGCAGGGCAACCACGCCTCCAACCGGGTCAGCGCCAAGCTCGGCTACGTGCACGACGGCACGATCGGCCTGGCACCGCGCGGAGAACGCCTTGAGCACGTGCGACTGCGTCTGGACGAGGCGAATTTCGTGCGCCCGGAATGGGACGTCGCGGTCGAAGGCCTAGCGGAGTGTGTTCACCTGATCACCAGGTGAACTCCCGCCGACCGACGGATTGTGTCCTGCGTCTCACCTTTGTGAGGGTTCAGCCATCTCGAACGAAGGGGAACGTTCATGTCCGGCAGAACCAAGCTGGCGGCTGTGCTTGCCATATCGGCATTAGTCGCTGCCCCCACCGCCACGGCGTCCGCCGCCGAACCGGCAGGCCCCGCACTCGCCAAGAAGCTCGCGAAGAAGGTGACCGTCGAGGGTGTCAACCGGCACCTCATCGCGTTCCAGCGCATCGCCGACCGCAACGGCGGCAACCGCGCGGCCCTGACGCCCGGCTACGACGCGAGCGTCGACTACGTCGCGGGCAAGCTGCGCGACGAGGGCTTCATCGTCACGACGCCGAACTTCAGCTTCGAAGTCCCCATCACCGACGCCGAGACCGCCCGCGTCGACGGCGTGAACTACCAGGCGCTCATCCTGACCGCCTCGCCCCAGACCCCGGTCGGCGGCGTCACCGGCCCGCTGCGCGTCGTCCCCGAGGACGCCACCACGGGCTGCGAGGCGACCGACTTCGCCGGCCAGAACTTCACCGGCTCCGTCGCCCTCATCCGCCGCGGCGGATGCACGTTCGAGCAGAAGCACCTCAACGCGTTCGCCGCGGGCGCCGTCGCCGTGCTGGTCTCGAACAACACGGCGGGCCCGCTGGCCAACGTGACGCTGACCAACCCCGGCAAGATCCCGACCGGCGGCATCTCCCAGGCCGACGGCACCACGCTCGCCGGCAAGGCAGGCGCCTCGGTCACCGTGGACATGCGGTACCACAACGAGACCCGCACCCAGCGCAACGTCATCGCCGAGACCCGCACCGGCCGCAAGAACAACGTCGTCATGGCCGGCGCACACCTCGACAGCGTCGAACTGGGCGCGGGCATCAACGACAACGGCACCGGCTCCGCCGCGCTCCTGGAGACGGCCCTGCAGCTCGGCGCCCGCCCGAAGGTCGACAACGCCATCCGCTTCGCCTGGTGGGGCGCGGAAGAGCGCGGCCTCATCGGCTCCGAGGAGTGGGTCCGCTCGCTGACGTTCGAACAGCAGCTGGACATCGCCCTGTACCTGAACTTCGACATGGTCGGCTCCCCGAACGCCGCGTACTTCATCTACGACGGCGACAACTCCGACGGGGTGGGCGCAGGCGCGGGCCCGTACGGCTCGGCCCAGATCGAAAAGGCCTTCGCCGACTACTTCGCCGCCAAGGGCGTCCCCACCGAAGGCACGGACTTCTCGGGCCGCTCGGACTACGGCGAGTTCATCGCACAGGGCATCCCGGCCGGCGGCCTCTTCACCGGCGCCGAGGGCGTCAAGACCGAGGCGCAGGCAGCCAAATGGGGCGGCACGGCAGGCGTCGCCTACGACCCGTGCTACCACTCGCAGTGCGACAACCTCGGCAACGTCGACCGCGTGGCCCTGGGCCGCAACGCCGGCGCCATCGCGTTCGTGACAGCGGCATACGGCGTGTCCACAGAGGACGTCAACGGCGTGCCGCCGCGTGCGCAGCGAGCCGAGGCCCGTTCTGCCGCGGCCCTGATGCAGTCCGCCGCGCACGACGACCACCACCACCTGGCCGTCTCGTAGTTCGCCTGTCCTGATCAACGGCGGCGGTGCCCTTCGAGGCGCCGCCGCCGTTTCACTCAGCGGCTCAACTCGTCCCGCGCCGCAGCGAGGAACGACGCCTTGGGCCCCTTCAGGTGGTCCCACAGCGAGCCACCGTCGAGCTCCTGCCAGAGAACGTGATCGAGAGCCTTGACGTAAGCACGCGCCAACTCGTGCAGCGACGAGGCGAACAGCACGTGGATCATCCGCTCACACACCCACAGCTCGTCGACGACGTCCAGTGCCGCCGACTTCCAGGCCGCCGTGCCGTCCCGGTCCTCGGCCGCACGCTCGGCCTGCTGCGCGGCCCGGATGAACTGACGTAAGAGCTCCAGCTGCTCCACGCGCCGTGCCTCAGCGCGTTCAGCGGTCAGCTTTCTCTGCTCACTGCGCTCGGCGCGACGCTGCACGGTGGTCTGCACCAGAAAGGACAGGCCACCGCCGAACAGCACGCCGACCAGAGAAAGGACCGCGGGCCACACCTGTGTCTGCATGGCGTGACCAATACCAACGATCACTTGCGGAAGCGGAGGGATTTGAACCCCCGGACGGTTGCCCGTCTCCCGCTTTCAAGGCGGGTGCATTCGGCCGCTCTGCCACGCTTCCACGACGCCCAGGAGCGTCGGCACAAAGCCTAGCCGTTCGACTCCCGCAGGTGTGTCATGACCCGGTCGAACACCTTGGCCAGCACCTCGCCCTCCTCGGGCGTGATCAGGTCGACGATGTGCTCACGCACGCCACTCAGGTGGGTCGGAGCGGCCGAGACCAGCTGCGCCATGCCCTTCGGCGTGAGTTCGGCCAGCACGCCGCGGCCGTCCTCCGTGCACTCGCGGCGGGACACCAGGCCTGCCTTCTCCATGCGCGCGACCTGGTGTGAGACGCGTGACTTCGAGGAGGCGACGTCCTCGGCGAGCTGGGTCATCCGCATGCGCTGGTTCGGCTGTTCGGACAGGCGCACGAGGATTTCGTAGTCCGCCAGTGACACTCCGTGGGTGTCCTGGAGCTCTCGGTGCAGGCGGTCCATGAGCATGGAGGAACCGTTCACGTAGGTGCGCCATGCGCGCATCTCGCCCTCGTCGAGCCAGTGCGGCTCCTGCTCACTTGGTGTCACGGGAACAAGGTTAGTCCTGAGCATGACGATCCAGTCATTGCTCTGGAAAACGTGGCGATCGGAAGGCAGACTCCTGCGCCGTACACGCGCGTTAACCAAGCCTTGAAAGGCCCCCATCCATGAGTTCGTTCAGACGGCTTTCCGTTCTGGCGATCACCGCCGCCGCGGCCACTGTCATCAGCGCTACCGGGCCTGCCCAGGCCGATGTCCAGTCACTGCGCGGTCGGGGCACGGTTGACGTGCGCCTGATCGGCATCAACGACCTGCACGGCAACCTCGAGCCGCCGACCGGGTCGTCCGGGCGCGTCATCCTGCCGGACGGCACGACCGTCGACGCCGGTGGTGCCGCGTTCAACGCCACGCACATCAAGAACCTCCAGAAGGAGGTCAGGAACTCCGTCATCGTCGGGCAGGGCGACCTGATCGGCGGGTCGCCGCTGGTGTCGGCGTTGTTCCACGACGAGCCGACGATCGAGGTGCTCAACGAGGTCGGCATGGACGCGACCGCGGCGGGCAACCACGAGTTCGACGAGGGCTACAAGGAGCTCCTGCGGATCCAGCGCGGCGGGTGCCACCCGGTGGACGGCTGCCAGTTCCGCGACGAGTACAAGGGCGCGAAGTTCCCGATCCTCGGCGCGAACGTCACGAACGCGAAGTCGGGACTGCCGGCTCTGCCGCCGTTCTGGGTGGAGATCCGTGACGGGATGCCGATCGGCTTCATCGGCATGCCGCTCAAGGACGTGCCGATCCTGGTCGACCCGAACGGCATCAAGGACATCAAGTTCGGTGACGAGGTCAAGGCGGCCAACAAGTACGCCAACTTCCTCGACACGATCGGCGTCAAGTCGATCGTCCTGCTCGTGCACCAGGGCGACCAGGTGACGTCGACCGGTGGCGGGCCCAACGCGTGCAACGTGTCGCCGCAGAACCCCGGCAGCTACATCGCCACCAACGTCAGCCCGAAGATCGACGCGGTCTTCTCCGGCCACAGCCACCAGCACTACAACTGCGTGGTCAAGGACCCGGCCGGCAACCCGCGGCCGTTCATCGAGGGCCTGGCGTTCGGGCGCGAGCTCAGCGTCGTCGACCTCAAGATCGACCGCCGGACGCGCGACGTCGTCCGCGGCGAGACGAAGGCCGAGAACAAGATCGTCACGCGCACGGTCACGCCGGACCCGGTGATCCAGTCCGTGATCGACCTGGCCAAGACGAAGTCCGGCCCGATCGCGAACCGGCAGATCGGCTCGATCGGTGCGAACATCCCCCGTGCCGCGGTTCCCGCCGGTGACTCGCCGCTGGGCAACCTGATCGCCGACTCCCAGCTGGAGGCCACCAAGGTCAACGGTGCCGTCCTCGCGCTGATGAACCCCGGTGGCGTGCGTGCCGACCTCACCTACGCGCCGGCGGGCACCGAGGCCCCTGGCGTGGTGACGTACGGCGAGGCCTTCGCCGTTCAGCCGTTCAGCAACATCCTGCAGACCGTCACGCTGACCGGTGCGCAGATCAAGAACGCCCTGGAGCAGCAGTTCACCGCGGCCAGGACGATCATCCTGCAGCCCTCGGCTGGCTTCACGTACTCGTGGTCGGCCTCGGCGGCGTTCGGTTCGAAGATCTCCGACATCAAGATCGGCGGTGTCGCCGTCGACCCGAACGCGAACTACCGCGTGACGATCAACAGCTTCCTGCAGGGCGGCGGTGACGCTTTCCCCGAGTTCACCAAGGGCACCGAGATCACCGGTGGTGGCATCGACCTCGACGGGTTCGCCGCGTACCTCTCGACGCACCCCGACCAGCTGCCCCCGGCGACCGGCCGGATCACGCAGCTGCCGTAACCGCAGATCGCAGTTGAAGGCCATCTCGGCGACCTGGGTCGCCGAGATGGCCTTTTTCGTGTGACGCGTTGCTCCATTTGATCTAGGGTGAGGGCCGATGTCGTGGTTGCGTCGGTTCCTGCTGCTCGCCGGTCTGGTGACCGGTGCCTGGCTGCTGGGCGGCGCAGGTGAGGCGAACGCCGACGTCCGGGTCGAGATCGACCAGCTCGAGATCGAGGTGGAGCTCCCCGTCGTCGACATCGGCCTCAAGATCGAGACCACACCACCGCGGCAGCCCGACGCGCCCGTCCCGCCGAAGCCGGCACCGCGCGTCGAGGTCCCCGAAGCCGAGCCAGTGACGCCGCAGACTCCGGCAGTGGAAGCACCTGCGCAGGCCGAGGTGCCCCGGCAGCACGCGTCGCCGGAGCCGCCGCCGTCGTCAACGACGACGCCCACGAACCCCGTGCCGGTGCCCCGGCAACCGCAACCGCAGGCCGAGCAGCCGATCCCCGGCACGCTCCCGCAGAGCGGTGCGGGGGCGTCGGCAGGCAGTCTCCAGATTCCGGCGGGCACGCTGCCGCACGCGATGCGGCCGCCGACCACCACAGCGTCTCTGGTCAGCACCGAACAGCAGGACGTGCCGCGCATCGTGCGCGCGGAGGAGCCGACGTTCTCCCCTGACTGATCCGCAAGTGCCGCACGCAGCACAGGGATCCGTCACTTTCCAGGGAGAACAGTCATGCGCAAGAACCTCAACCGCACCATGTCCGCAGCCCTCCTGACGGGCGGCCTGATGGTCGCGACCGCCGGCTGGGCACAGGCCGTCCCGGTGCCGCTCGACATCGACGAGGAGGTCCGCGTCGGCAACCTCGTCAGCGTCCCGGTCAAGGTCTGCGGCAACGCGATCAACGTGCTCGGCAACAGCGACGCCACGTGCGACGAGGAGCCCGCCGCGCGCACCCAGGCCGACAAGGCGCTCGTCTCCGCGCCCGTCACGGTCTGCGGCAACTCGGTCGGCGTCGCCGGCGGCGGCAACGGCAGCTGCGGCCAGACGAAGCCCGAGGAGCCCAACGGCACCGTCGAGGCCCCCGTGACCGTCTGCGGCACCGCAGCGGGCGTGCTCGGCACCGCTAGCGGCGACTGCGGCAAGACCGAGACCCCCGAACAGCCGGAGCAGCCGGAGCAGCCGGAGCAGCCGGGCGAGAACCCGGAGCAGCCGGAGCAGCCCGGCGAGAACCCTGAGCAGCCCGGTGAGAACCCCGGCAACGAGAACCCCGGCAACGGCAACCCCGGCGGCGGCGACAACGGCGACGACAACTCCGGCAGCGGCACCACGGGCGACGACTCCGGCGCCGGCACCCCGCAGACCGGCGACAAGGCCTCGCAGCACGCCTCGGCGGTCATCCCGAGCCTGTCGAAGACCGGCGCCGACCCGCTCGAGTTCCTGCTGGCGGGTCTCGGACTGATGACCGCGGGCGTGATGGCCCGCCGCGGCGCGCGCCGCACCACGAAGGCCTGATCAAATATCTGATCGTTTTTTCCCAATCGCCCGGCGAGAGATTCTCTCGCCGGGCGATTGCTGTCTGCACTGTCGATCTCCGCAGGTCACCCGTCTGACTTCACCAATTCAGGTTTGGCGTGAGGTGTTGAGAAATGCGGCGATCAAGCGCATAGTCGATAACGAGCTGGCAGCCGGCAGGTGAATGAACAAGACCGCCCGGAGGCCACGCCCAGAAGGGGTAGGTGGTGCTGTGCAGGTATCTCCTCGCTGTGGCGAAACGCGGTCTGTCGCATCCCCGCGAGCGGATCGGACGTGAACGGTCCGAGCGCGACTGTGTAGCGACGGACACGAGGTTTCGGGTGCCCAGGCGCCATCGGGCGTCGCTCGGTGCACTTCGACGCTGTTGAGCTCGGCTTCGGTGTCGTCTCATGGCGTCACCGGCTGAGCGCCACGCCAACCTTCGTGGGCCGTAGTCGTCACTTCCAAATGGGAAAGCCTTGGTGCGGTGCCCCGACGTCGGGCTCCGCACCAAGGCATGTTTCGTGCTTTATCGTTTGCGGCACCCATGGGGTCCTTGGCAGGAGGATGCGGTGCAGTTCAACGAAGGCGCGGAACTCGACACTTCTCAGGTTTCGGACCAACGAGGCTCAGGCGGCAGGGTCGCGGGCGTCGGTGGTGGCCTCGGCGTGGTCGGCCTGATCATCTACTTCCTGTTCCAGCAGTTCACCGGCATCCAGCTGCCCGCGGGCGGGCTGGAGGGCCTGGGCAACAACACCCAGGTCGAGTCCGGCCAGCTGCTCGACAAGTGCAAGACGGGAGCCGACGCGAACCGCGACGACGACTGCAGGGTCCTGGCCACGATCAACTCGATCCAGGCCTTCTGGACCGACCAGTTCGCCCGCTCGGGCAACACCTACCAGGTCACCAAGACCAACTTCTTCCGCAACAGCGTGAACACGCGCTGCGGCAACGCCACCTCCGCGGTCGGCCCGTTCTACTGCCCCGCGGACTCCCAGGTGTACATCGACCTGGACTTCTTCAACGAGCTGCGCACCAAGTTCGGTGCGACCGGCGGCCCGTTCGTCGAGGCCTACGTGCTCGCCCACGAGTACGGCCACCACGTGCAGAACCTGCTCGGCACGTCTGACCGGGTCGGCAGGGAGACCGGTCCCACCTCGGGTTCGGTGCGCCTCGAACTGCAGGCCGACTGCTACGCGGGTGCCTGGGGCAAGGCCGCGACGACCGTTCCGTCGGCCAACGGCCAGCCCCTCATCTCGAACATCACCCAGGAAGACGTGGACGCCGCCCTCGACGCGGCGGCGCGCATCGGTGACGACTTCATCCAGAGCGAGCTCGGTGGCGGGCGGGTCGACACGACCAAGTTCAGCCACGGCAGCTCGGAGCAGCGGAAGAAGTGGTTCACGACCGGGTTGCAGACGGGTGACCCCGCCCGCTGCAACACGTTCGACACGAACAACCTGGGCTAACGCAGAGCAGCCCGTTCCTGCCGGGACGGTACGCCGTTCACGCCCTCGGTGGTGACGGCGTACGAGGCGATGACGTGGGCCGCGGCGGAGACGTTGCGGCCCAGCGCCTCTCGGTTGATGTTGCCGAGG
This sequence comes from Lentzea kristufekii, assembly GCF_033949925.1. NCBI lineage: Bacteria > Bacillati > Actinomycetota > Actinomycetes > Pseudonocardiales > Pseudonocardiaceae > Lentzea > Lentzea kristufekii. Next base: position 25,404 of record NZ_JAXAVV010000036.1, on the reverse strand, counting down.
TGGTCGCACGCGCGGTGGTAGCAGGGGTCCATCTCCACGCCCGCCGTGCCGCCCCACTTCGCGGCCTGCGCTGCGGTCTTGACCTCGCCGCCGCCGGAGATGATGCCGCCCGCCGGGATGCCGAGCGCGGTGAACGAGCCGTAGTCGCTGGCGCCACGGACGTTCAGGCCCTCGGGACCGAGGCCGCGGGCCGTGTAGAAGTCGCTGAACGCCTTCTCGACGTGCTTCGACCCGTACGGCAGGCCGGGGTCGTTGTAGACGAAGTAGCCGGGGTTGGGCGACCCGACCATGTCGAAGTTCAGGTACAGCGCGATGTCGAGCTGCTGCTCGAACGACAGCGCCGAGGCGTAGGCGCGCGACCCGATCAGACCGGCCTCCTCCGCGCCCCACCACGTGAAGCGCACGGCGTTGGGCAGCTCGGGCCGGGAACCCGTCTTCAGCGCTACTTCGAGCAGCGCGGCCGACCCGGACCCGTTGTCGTTCATGCCCGGTCCCGCGTCGACGCTGTCGAGGTGCGCCCCCGCCACGACCACGTTGTCCGCGCGGCCCGTGCGGGTCTGGGCGATGACGTTGCGGTCGAGGTGGACCTCGTCGTGGTGGCGCAGGTCGAGCGTGACGGACTGCCCGGCCAGCGCGGCGAGCGCCGTGCCGTCTGCCTTCGAGGCGCTGCCGCCCGGGATCGTGCCGGGGATGCGCAGGTCGAGGTGGCCGTCGACGTTGTTGGAGATGATCACAGCCGCCGCACCCGCGGTCACCGCGTTGGCGTACTTGGTGACGAACGTGCAGGTACCGCGCCGGATCAGCGCGACGGAGCCCTTGAAGTCCTGCCCGGCGAAGTCACCCGCCTCACAACCGGGCGTGCCGTCCTCCGGCACGACCCGCAACGGCGCGGTGAGGCCGCCGTCCGGGGTGTTCGGGGTGTCGCCGAACGGCACGAGCTCGTGCGAGGCGCCACCCGCGGTCACCCGGCCCGCGTCGTCGATCTTCCGCCTGACCTCGAACTCCGGTGTGGTCACGTCGAACCCGGCCTCGCGCAGCCGCCCGGCCACGTAGTCGACGCTGGCCGCGTAGCCGGTGGTCGTCGCGGCCCGGTTGCCGTCGTGGGTGTCGGCGATGCGCTGGAACGCGATCAGGTGGCGTTGGGCGCCGTCCGCGCTCACCCGTGCGGCGAGGTCGCGGGCGGGGTCGGCGGCTGCGCTCGCTGTGGAGCCGAGCAGCACCAGGGACGAGGCCAGGGCGGTTACCGCGGTGATGGCACGCATGACCTCGACCTTGGCCCAGGTGGTCGTGAGAGCGCTACCACCTGGGCCAGGTGAGATCAGCGGCGTGCCACGGCCAGCAACCGGTGGCTGCCGACCTCGAACGCACCGCCGTCGGTGTCGCCGAACAGCTCGACCGACGAGAACCCGGCGTCGTTCAACATCCGGGTCAGCTCACCGGCCGTGTAGACGTGCTGCACACAGGCCGACCGCTGCGTCCGCTCACCGTCGGTGAACGTGAAGTCGATCAGCAGTCGCGCCGTCGCCACGTCGTAGGTGTTGACGGCGACCATGTCGACGCCGCCCGCGGACATCCGGATCTCGCCCGGCAACGAGGGCAGCAAGACCTCGGCCGCGCAGCCGTAGTCGACGACCAGCACCGGCGCGGCGGCGGCCAGGTCGGCCAGGAACCGCTGCGAACCGGCGTGGTCGAGGTAGCCGAAGCTGTTGCCCAGGCACACGGCCAGATCGGCCGTCACGCCGAACGAGCCCAGCGACGCCAGGTCGCCCTGCCGCCAGTCGAGCGAGGGAGCCAGCGCGCGGGCGTGCGCGATGGCCTCGTCCGAGATGTCGATGCCGGTGACCGAGTAGCCGCGACGAGCCAGCTCGATGCTGTGCCTGCCACTGCCGCACGGCGCGTCCAGCACCCGTGGGCCGGCGCCGAGGCCGACGAGGAAGTCGACCTCGGCCGAGGTCTGCGAAGGCTGGACCGCACCGCGCCAGAAACCGTTGGCGAGATCGGTGAAGAAAGAGGTGTACCAAGTCAAGGTGGTGCTCCTGGTGATCGCGAGAAACAGAAACGCGAGAGTCACCGGGTACTGCGAAGGCACCCGGTGTGTCCGGGGCTGCCCATGGCATCGACCTTGTCTCTGAGAACGCCTGAAGGCACCACTCAACCACGCCGGGTGCGGAGGCGGACAGCGAATTTACTGCTGGGTGCGCGGTGTGGAGAAGCGGATCATGTTGCCCGACGGGTCGCGGAACGCGCAGTCGCGCACGCCGTAGAACTGGTCGATCGGTTCCTGCATCACCTCGGCCCCGGACGCACGCACCTGCTCGAACTTCGCGTCCACGTCGTCGAGCTCGAAGATGACGCCCTGCAGCGATCCCTTGGCCAGCAACGCGTGCAGCGTCTCGTAGTCGGTCGGCGGGACGGGCGGCCCGATGCGCGAGAGGCCGATCTCGACGTCGGGCTGCTCGGCGGGCCCGACGGTGAGCCAGCGGTAACCGTCCTCGATGGTGGCGTCCGTGCGGACTTCGAGCCCGACGACGTCGCGGTAGAACTTCAGCGCGATGTCCTGGTCGTGGACGAAGAGGAACGTGTGCGAAAGCTTCATGGCCGAGACCCTAGGCACGCGGTGAACGCGTCGCTTCTCGAAATCTGCTCGGTCGCGTCAGGCCCATCAAATGGCATCCCGGCACCCCGGCCAGCGCGTCGTGAGCGCGCGCCCGGTAGGCCGACGGCGTCTCCCCGACCAGTTCCGTGAACCGCGCGGAGAACGAGCCGAGCGAGGTGCAGCCGACCTCGACGCACACCTCGGTCACGGACATCGTTCCCAGGCGCAGCAACGCCTTGGCCCGCTCGATCCGCCGGGTCATCAGGTAGCCGTACGGGGTCTCGCCGTACGCCACGCGGAACTGGCGGGCGAAGTGCGACGGCGACATCAGCGCGGTACGGGCCATCGCGGGCACGTCCAGCGGCCGCGCGTACTCGCGGTCCATCAGGTCACGTGCCCGGCGCAGGTGCGCGAGGTCCTCCGGCGTCACGAAGAACAGCATGCCACCGCCGTGAGCGCAGAGAAGTCCCCGCGATGCTCACGCTTTCCGAACGTCATCGGTTGCCCTGCTCGAAAGAAAATCTCGGGCACCTTTTCGTCATCTTTTGGACCCTTCCACGCGCTCTCGGAACGGGTGTACTTTCCGAACGTCTTGCCGGTGCGTGCGGGGGCTCTGACATCGGCGGACGTGGTCAACACGGGGATTCGGGGGATCCGTTGCTCGGCAGATCCGCATTCAAGATCGGCGCTGTGACCGCAGTCGCAGCGCTGGTTTTCAGCTCGTCCGCTCTCGCACAGGACGACCCGGCGAGCGCACCTCCGGCGCCCACCGAGACGACGACGACCACACCGCCGCCGACCTCGCAGCCCGCCCCGCCCCCGCCTGCCCCGGAGCAGAAGCCGCAGGCGGAGCAGAAGAACAGCATCTCCGGCGTCCTGTACGGCGACAAGAACCGCAACGGCGAGCAGGACCCCGGCGAGGCGGTCCAGGGCGAGGTCAGCGTCTTCGGCGGCACCACCAGGCACACGACGACGAGCGCGGCGGACGGCACGTTCGCCTTCCAAGGCCTCACGGCGGGCACCTACTGGGCGACCTACAAACTGAAAGACGGCTGGGTCGTGCACCACGCCAAGGCCGCCGGGGACGAGGTCGTGGTCGCCGATGGCACGACCACCGAGGTGGCGGTGCGTGCGGAGCGGCCCTACTCGGAACAGCTCAGGGCGACCGCATCGCTCGACCGCGGGAACTACGAGTACCCGGCGTACGCGAAGATCAAGATCAGTCTCACCAACACGACCGACCGCACGATCAGCGCGATCCAGGCGCGGTGCAATCGCCCGAACCTCAGGAACACGCTCGGCAACGGCGGTCCGGAGTGGCATGTGTTCAACACGCACGGCGTGACGCTGGCGGCTGGTGAGCAGTACACGGTCACCATCGCCGAGAGGCTTCCCGAGGATGCCGTCACCGCGGGCGTCGTCACGCTCGACTGCGACTTCGCACCGAACGTCGAGTGGATCACCGACGGTCCACCGGTGCACGCCGAGGCGAAGGTGTCGGGTCGCTTCGGCCACACGATGGTCTTCGGCGAGGACAGGAACGCGGACCGGAGCATCGACGCGGACGAGGTCGTCAGCGGCGCGAAGGTCGTCCTGCTGGACTTGCGCACTGGTGCCCAGGTCGCCGAGCGCACCAGCGGTTCGGACGGCAAGGTGGAGTTCACCGGCCTGAACACCGGCGACTACCGCGCAGTGCTTCTCGGGTCGTGGGCGTTCACCGACGACAGCCAGCAACTGGTGCGCGTCACCGCCCAGGGCAGCACCGGCACCAAGTTCCTCAAACGTGCGGCACCCGCGTCAGTGGTCGCCACGATGAAGTTCGAGAAGCCGCGCTACGAGTCGCATGAGTCGGTGCGCGTGGACCTGACCATCACGAACGCCGGCGGTCAGACCGCGGAGCGTGTCAGGGTGCACGCCGTGTTCAACGACGTGGCCATCACCGCCGAACAGTGGGGCGAGTTCGGGCAAGAGGGACCTGGCGCCCGGATCCCGGCCGGCGAGTCGCGGACGTACAGCGTCACGGGCGCGATTCGCTACTTCGAGGACGGGAAGCTGACGGTGTGGGCCTCGGTCGAGCATGTCGGCATGCCGGACCGTCCGACGGGCTTCAGCGCCGAGGCCGAGGTCGTGCAGACCACCGGTGACGTCAGCGGTGTCGTCTACGTCGACAGGAACCACAACAGGCAGCAGGATCCCGGCGAGGCCGCCGCGGAGACCGTCGTGGAGGCCAACGGCGGCGCGCCGTACGACTACTTCAGAACCACGACGGACGCCGACGGCCGCTACTCGTTCGAGAACATCCCTTCCGGCGACTACCTCATCGGCTACACGCTGGCCGGCGGGTGGGTCGTGCACGCCGAGAGCAACGCGCCGCAGGTCAGGGTGCGGCCCGGGCCACCGGTCCAGGTCAGCGCCCGTGCGGAACGCCCGTACACCGAGGTGCTCGAGGCGGCGGTGGTGCTCGACAAGCCGGTCTACGCGGCCGGGGACGACGTCAAGATCGCGATAACGCTGTCGAACAAGGCCGTCCACGAGGTCGGCAACGTCCAGGCCGCCTGCAACAGGGACGGCAACACGTGGCCGGTGTCCGCCGGCTGGGGCGACCTGCGCGAGCCGGGCGTGACGCTCGGTCCGGGTGAGACGAAGACGATCACCGTCGTGGAGAAGGTGCCCGCGGAGCCGTCCGGGGTGAACCGGGTGGCCGTGCACTGCGGGTTCGCGCCTTGGGTCGCGGCGAACCTCGAAGACGCCGCGATCGGCTACGACTGGGCCGGCATCCCCGGCGGTGTCGGCACGGCGAGGGGCACGATCTTGTACGACAAGAACCACAACTACTGGGTCGACCCCGGAGAGCCACTCCAGAACACCGGAGTCCGGCTGATGACCGACCGCGCGTACGGCGGCATCGTCGCCGAGACCGTCACGGACGCCGACGGATCCATGTTCTTCGAGCAGGTGCCGCTCGGCACCTACTGGTTGGAGATCGACGGGCCGTGGCAGTTCCCGGATCCGAGCACCGCCATGGTGGAGATCACCGCGAGAGGGGACGGCTTCTACCTTCTGTACGTGGAGCCCGGTCCGTCTCCCGTGCCGCCAGGCGGCGACAGCAGCCAAGGGGGAACCCGTGGCGCGCTCGCCAAGACGGGCGTCAGCGTGCTCGGGCTCGGGGTGGTCGCGGCGCTGCTCGTGGCGTTCGGCGTCGGCGCCAGGATGATCGGCCGTCGCCGGACCACCTAGCGGCCCGGTGTCGCGCACGCCACTGTCCAGAGTGGATTGTTGATGTTGTAGATCTCTTTCCAGCGGACACTTCGTCAGGTACCTTCCCAACGTCTGCTGGGCGCGTGCGGGGGCTCTGACGCCGGTGGACCACCACTACCGGGGTTCTTGGGGGATTCCTTTGTCCGAGAGATCGGTCAGCCGCGCCCTGCTCAAATTCGGGGCCTTGACCACCGCTGTCGTCCTGGCGTTCGGCGGAGCCACCACCGGTGCGCTCGCGCAGGAGCCGGAGACGCCCACGTCGAGCGTCGAGGTGACGCCGACGAGTGAGCCGAGCACGCCGCCGTCCACAACGGACCCGGCGCCGCCGTCGACGACCGAGCCCGCGCCGCCGTCGACCACCGACCCGGCGCCGCCGTCGACTGCGCAGCCCGGCGAACCGGCCACGCCGCCGAGCACCGAGCAGCCCGCGTCCAGCACGCCGGCGGAGACGTCCAACGCTCCGGCGCAACCGAGCAACGCCGAGCAGAAGGCCGACCAGAAGGCCGAGCAGAAGGCCGCGGCCGAGCTGCCGGACCTGAAGGTCACCGCGTCGATCGACAAGACGCACTACCAGTCGCACGAGTCCGTGAACGTCAAGGTCACCGTCACGAACCAGAGCGCGTTCCCGGCCGAGCGCGTCCGCGCGAGTGCTTGGGGCATCCAGGTCAAGTACGGCTCCTGGGGCAGCCTCGAGTACCCCGGCACGACCTTCGCACCGGGCGAGTCGCGCACGGTCGAGGTGGCCGGAGGCATCACCCAGCTGGTCGGCGACAAGCTCGACCTCACCGTCTTCGTGACGGCAGAGGCGGGCGACGCCCACAGCAACGACAACTTCGTCACCTTCCGGCCGACCGTCACCCGGACCGTGGGCAACGTGAGCGGCCTGGTCTTCGCGGACGTGAACCGCAACGGCCTGCCCGACGCCGGTGAGTCGCTCGGAAGCTCGAACGTCAGCATCTACGGCGGCAGCCCCGTCGCCGAGCACCGCACGACGACGGACGCGAACGGCCGGTACACCTTCACCGGAGTTCCGTCCGGCACGTACTACTCGCCGTACTTCGAACTTCCCGACGGCTGGGTGGTGCACACCCAGTCCGGCCAGGAGTCGATCACGGTTGTGCCGGACCAGACGACCGAGGTGATCAGCCCCGCCGAGCGGCCGTACTCGGAGATGCTGACCGCGAGCGCGTCGTTCGACAGGACGACCTACGCCTACCCGGCGACCGCGAAGATCACGGTGACGCTCACCAACACGAGCGAGTACGCGATCGGCAAGATCCAGGCGGGGTGCAACCGCGTCGGCAACAGCAACCACTTCGGCTTCGGTCCTGAGTGGAACGCGACGTTCGGCACCGGCGTCGACCTGGCGGCAGGTGAGACGAAGACCTTCGTGATCAACGAGGCCGTTCCCGAGGGAGCGGCCCAGGCGGGCGAGGTCTGGCTGGCGTGCGACTTCCAGCCGAACCCCGGGTACAACACCGACGGCCCCCACGTCGGCGTCAAGGCGAGCGTGACCGGCGGCAAGGGCCGCTACACGATGCACCTCACCGACGACAAGAACAAGAACTGGATGACCGACCCCGGAGAGGCCGTCGCGAACCTCAAGATCATCTTGGTCGACCAGGTGACGGGCGACAAGGTCGCCGAGGGCGTGAGCAACGAGTCCGGCCAGCTGGACTTCGTCGACGTTCCGGTCGGCACCTATCGGGCCGTGATCCTCGGCCCGTGGGCGTTCGACGGTCCGGCTGACGCGGACCAGGTGCAGGTCGTCGGCTGGGGCACCAGCGTGTTCACCGGCCTGAAGCCGGGGCCCGACTCCGCGCAGCTGCGCGCCACGCTGAAGCTGGACAAGCCGAGCTACGAGTCGCAGGAGACCGTGAAGCTCTCGCTGACCGTGTCGAACGTCGGTGGCCGCCTCGCTGAGCGCGTCCGCCTGTCCCTCTCGCCCACTTCGATGGACATCCCGGCCGCGCAGTGGGGCGACTTCGCGGAGTTCGCTCCGGGTGTCCAGATCCCCGCCGGCGAGTCCCGCACGTTCGAGGCCTCGGGCACGATCCGCGACCCGAGGGTCGGCAGGCTGTTGGTCTCGGGATCCATCAGCTACCTCGGCGCACCGACTCCCTCCAGCACCACCTTCGACGCCTCGGCTGAGGTCGTGCTGACGGTGGGCGCGATCTCCGGTGTCGCCTACGCGGACAAGAACGGCAACAAGCAGCAGGACGCCGGCGAGGCGATGGAAGGTGTCGTGGTCGAGGCTCGCGGCGGCTCGCAGTCCGGCTACTACGAGACCACCACGCTCGCTGACGGCAGCTTCGGTTTCTCGGACCTGCCGACGGGCAAGTACTTCCTGACCTACGACTTCCCCTGGAACTGGGTCGTGCACAGCGACGGCAGCGACCCCGCTGTCCGCGTGGGGCCCGGCATCCCCGCCCATGTGGTGGCGCGCGGGGAGCGGCCGTACAACGAGTCGCTCATCCCGAAGGTGACCCTGGACCAGGACGTCTACCAGCCCGGCGAGGCCGCCAAGATCTCGATCACCCTGACCAACCGGGGCGAGCACGAGATCAGCGGCATCGTCGCCGCCTGCAACGGGTCCGGCAACGGCAACGAGCTCGGTGTCTCGAACAAGCCAGGCCACGGCTGGGGCGACCTGTTCGGTCCCGGCGTGACGGTCGGTGCCGGCGAGACCAAGACGTTCGTGGCCATCGAGGCGGTGCCGCAGGACGCCCTGAAGTTCGGCACCGTGGTCGTGGGCTGCAGGTTCGCGCCGAACGCGATCAACAACATCGACGCACCCTTCGCGTACGACACGGCACGCGTGCCCGGCGGGTTCGGCTCGGTGAGCGGTGAGCTCTTCTTCGACCGCGACGGCGACTACCGGCCCGACGCGGGCGAGATGATCGGCAACACCCGGATCGTGCTGCGCGACCGCGAGCTCGGTGTGGACGTCGCCGAGACGTTCTCCGACGACAAGGGCCACGTGCACTTCGACAAGGTGCCCGCCGGTGACTTCTGGGCCTGGGTCGACGGGCCGTGGAAGTTCGAGGGCCGGTACGGCGGCCACGTGCAGGTCTTCGCCGGCAGCGAGTCGAAGAGCGACTTCCGGGTCGTCGCGGACCCGAAGCCCGTGACACCCGGCACCTCGACGCCCGCCGAGTCGGCTGCCGAGGTGGCTGCCGCAGGCGGAGCCGGCGACGGTGGTTCCGGTGACGCGCTGGCCAAGACCGGTGCGTCCGTGCTGGGCCTCGGCCTGCTGGGCGCGCTGCTCGTGGCCTTCGGCTTCGGCGCCAGCCTGATCGGACGCCGCCGCCAGATCGCCTGACCGAATGATGGGACAGCAGGCCCGGTGCTCAGCGTGAGCGCCGGGCCTGCTGTCGTCAGCGCCACAGTTCGCTGTTCCGAGTGGAGTGTTAGCGTCGCGAACCATCGGGTACTGGGGGTGACATGACGGTCTGGGAAGCAATCGCGGTGGTCATCGCGGGTGTGTTCGCAGGCGGCATCAACACCGTCGTGGGCAGCGGCACCCTCGTGACCTTCCCGGTGCTGCTCGCCGTCGGCTATCCGCCCGTGGTGGCGAACGTGTCCAACAGCCTCGGTCTCGTGCCCGGCTCGCTGTCGGGCGCGTGGGGCTACCGCGAGGAGCTCAAGGGGCAGTCGGACCGCATCAAGCGCCTGCTGCCCGCGTCGATCCTCGGTGGCATCCTCGGCGCGATCCTGCTGGTCACGCTGCCGGACAAGGCGTTCACGGCGATCGTGCCGGTGCTGATCGTGATCGCGCTGGTCCTCGTGCTCATCCAGCCGTGGCTCAACCGCAAACTCGCGCACCGGCGCAACGACAACGATGGCGGCGTGCTGCTGTGGTTCGGCGTCTTCGCCGCCGGCATCTACGGCGGCTACTTCGGTGCCGCGCAGGGCGTGCTGGTCATGGGCATAATGGGCGTGCTCGTCAGCGAGCACCTGCAGCGGATGAACGCGCTGAAGAACGTGCTCACCGCGTTCGTGAACCTCGTCGCCGGCGTCCTGTTCATCTTCATCGCCGACGTGGCGTGGCTGGCCGTGCTGCTGCTGGCCGTCGGGTCCGTGGTCGGCGGCCAGATCGGCGCCAAGATCGGCCGCAAACTCCCACCCGCCGTGTTGCGCGGCGTCATCGTGGTGGTGGGAGTCGCGGCGATCGTTCAGCTGCTCACGAAGTGAACGCGCGAGCCGCTGCCAGGAACGCGTCGTTCTCGTCCGGCTCTCCGATGGTCACGCGGGCACCCTCGCCCACGAACGCGCGCACGACGACCTTGTGCGCCAGGCAGTGCTCGTTGAACGCGCCCGTGCGCTCGCCCAGCGGCAGCCACACGAAGTTCGCCTGGGTCTCCGGCACCTCGAAGCCCATGGCCAGCAGCTCGCCGCGCACGCGACCCCGCTCAGCCACGATCGCGCGGCAGCGGACCATCAGCTCGTCCTCGGCGTCCAGCGAGGCCATCGCGGCCACCTGCGCCAGCGCGTTCACCGAGAACGGCACGTACACCTTGCGCAGCACGTCGGCGACGACCGGCGGCGCGACCGCGTAGCCGATCCGCAGGCCCGCGAGGCCGTACGCCTTCGAGAACGTCCGCAGCACGGCGACGTTGTTGTGGCCCGCGGCCCACTGCTGCTTCGCGAGCTCGACGCCGTCCGGGACGTGGGCGTCGTCCACGAACTCCTTGTAGGCCTCGTCGAGCACGACGAGCACGTCGCGGGGGACTCGGGCGATGAACGCCTCGATCTCCTCGGTGCGCAGCGCGGTGCCGGTCGGGTTGTTCGGGTTGCAGACGAAGACCATCCGCGTGTTCGGCGTGATCGCCGCGAGCATCGCGTCGAGGTCGTGCGTGTGCTCCGAGTTCAGCGGCACGCGGATCTGCCGGGCGCCCGCGACGTGGGAGACGATCGGGTAGGCCTCGAACGACCTCCACGCGAACAGCACCTCGTCGCCCTCGGCGCAGGTGGCCTGGACGAGCTGCTGGCACAGGGTCACCGAGCCGCAGCCGATCGCCAGGTGGTCGGCGGGCACGCCGAGTTTGTCGGCCAGCCGCCCGGTGAGTTCAACGGCGCCCGAATCGGGGTACCTGTTGATGCTGGTGGCCGCTTCGGCGATCGCTTTGACGACGCTGGGAAGCGGTCCGGCCGACACCTCGTTGCTCGCGAGCTTGATGGCGCCGGGGATGGTCCTGCCAGGCACGTAGGACGGCAGGGACGCCAGGTCAGCACGGGTTCGCACGGTCATGGACCCGATCCTCGCATTGCTCCGTCCGATTGGTCACGTTGACTGGAGTTCACCCCCTCGTGGAAGGGTGGGAATCATGACCACTACCCGCACCGAGACGCTTTCCCTCACCGACGGCCGTGAGCTGCGGGTGACCATCGCCGAACCCGACTCCGCCGTGCGGGGCGGACTCGTGGTGCTGCACGAGGCCCGCGGCATCACCGCAGGTGTGCGCACGCTCGTCAGCAGCCTCGCCGACGAGGGCTGGCTCGCAATCGCGCCACATCTCTACGATGCGGACCGGGTGCACGGCGACGACATCAAGGACCAGGTCAGCAAGCTCAACGGCGACCGGCTGCTCGCGGACACCGACGTCGCGTTCGTCTGGCTGGGCCAGCAGGGTGTGAGCGCCGACCGGATGGGTGTCGTCGGCTTCGACATCGGCGGCACCGTCGCCATGGTGGTCGCCGCCAGCCGCACGATCGGCGCGGCCGTCACGGTGCAGGCGCCCGGCATCCTCGAGCCCCTCTCGGACGGCCTCCCAGCGCTGGTCGACGTCGCCGCCGACCTCACGTGCCCGTGGCTTGGAATCTTCAGCGACGACGACTCGGAAGAAGTGAGCAAGCTTCGTGATGCTGTGATCAGCTCCGAAACCGCGTCCGATCTGGTTCGTTTCAACGTTTCGAGTGACGAAGCGTGGGTTCGTGCGTTGAACTGGTTCGACGCTCACATGAGGTAAGGGTCTTTACGGCGGATTGGAACCGAACCGTCCTCCAGGTACATCTAAGGAGTGCTTCGGACGGCTGACTGGGTGTAGCTGCGCGTAACACCCAGTGCTGCGGTGACGAGTTAGCAGTGCAGGGGGTTACTAGGGATGGCTGAAGGCACTGGGACAGGTACCGGGACGACTGGCACGGCGACGGCGGGCACCGTGCCGCCGGCGGAACCACCGGCGGTGACACCGGAGGTCACGACGTCGACCACCGTGCCGATCACGGCTGAGCAGCTGGCGGCGGTGAAGCCTGTTCTCCAGCAGCAGATGCTCACGGACAAGGCGGAGGCGAGCCACGCCGCGGCCAAGCTCGACCAAGCGGCGGACAGCGGGAAGCTGACGCTCGACGTCGACGCCGCGGACGCGTTGATCAAGGCCGTCGATGCGGCCCGGGACCAGGTGATGGACCTGTGGAAGCGCGCCACCGACCAGCTGGCCACACCGCTGCAGCTGGGGGAGAACCCGGTCGCCAAGGCGATCAGCGCGCGGTTCGCCGACCTGGCCGTCGGTGAGGACTCAGGTGCCGCGAAGGCGTTGCTGGACCTGTTCAAGGTCCTCGACGACATCGGCAACGCCCTGCGCCGCAACCGCGACACCATTCGCGACGCCGACGAAGAGGCCGAGAAGTCGATGAAGAACGCCGGGGGGTCCTGGTGAGCCACGGATCGCACGACAACAAGGGCAACGGAGACAAGGACGGCAAGTCGTCGCACCACGACGACAAGTACGACCGCAGCGACCTGCACGAGCCGGTCGACTGGATGACGTACAGCCACGAGGCGCTGTACAAAATGGTGCACACGGGCGTGAACCTCGACGGTGCCCAGGCCGCCGCCACGAACTGGAAGAAGATCGGCGAGGACATCGCCGGCGTGCGCACGAGCCTGCTCAAGGCCGTCGAGGACTCGTCGGTCGGCTGGGACAGCGAGTCCGCCCGGCTCGCCCGTGACGGCCTGACCGAGGTCACCAACTGGGTCGACGACACCGCGAACTACGCGACCAAGGTCTCGGACGCGATCACGACCGAGACCAGCAACGTCGAAGCCGCGCGTGCCGCGATGCCGCCGCCTCCCAAGGCGCCCGAACCGCCGGTGCCCGCGGAGACGACGCTGCCCAGGACGGTGCTGCAGGACAGGTTGCGGACGGTCGACCAGATCGACGGGTTCGGAGCCGAGAGCCTGCGGGAACCGCGCCTGATCGCGCAGCCGCAGACCGAGTTCGCCGGCTTCGAGACCATCGGCAGCAGCCCCGTCGACACCCTCGCGGCCAACGACGCCTCGCACCGCCTCGCGGCGGACGTCATGGCGGCGTTCCAGCGCAACTCGGCCGCGGTCGACCAGACCGTGCCCGCGCAGTTCACGCCACCCGTCAACCCGCTCAACCCGACCCCGATCGGCGGTGACCTCACCGGCCGCACGCCGACGGCGCCTCCGGACGGCGGTGCGGGCGGTGGCGCGGCTGCTCCCGTCACGACCGGCACGCAGAACCAGAACCGCGGCACCACGAACGCGTCTTCGCGCTACGGCGCCGGAGGTGCCGGTGGACGTGGTGGCGCCGGAGGGTTCGGCGGCTTCGGCGGCGGCATGGCACGTCCGTTCGGCTCCGGCAGTGGCAACCAGGGTGCTGCCGCAGGTGGCGGTGGCGCATCCGCTGGTGGCGTGGCCGGTGTGAGCGAGGGCTCGCGCGGTGGTGGCGCTGGTGGCGCCGCGGCGGCGGCCTCGGCCGCACCCGGCAACACGACCAAGGCGTTCCAGAACCCGCTCGCGATGGGCGGCGCGCCGATGGCCGGTGCTCCCGCGGCGGCCGGCGGCCAGAACGACTCGAAGGAACACAAGACGGCGAGCTACCTGGAAGAGGACGACAACGTCTTCGGCCTGGACCGCAAGGCGGCCCCGCCGGTGATCGGTCAGTGATCGAACGCCAGTTCACGGTGAGCTCGCAGGAGTTCTTCCTGCTGTGGCAGGCCGTGCACGGCGAGGACCGCGTCGTGCCGCTCGGCACGCCCCACTTCGGGTCCACCCGAGCGGCGCGGCAGCGTCTCGTCGAAGAGAGTTCACGGACGTTGCAGGCTCGCCGGCTGGGCACGGTCCAACGCCCCGATCCTGATCTGAGGGCGTTGGTCAGCGGCCTCGGCGAGTTCGACCGCGCGTTGGAGATCGCGTACTTCAAGGGCACCGAACTGGCCCGCGGCGTCGCGTGTGCCGGCTGGGGCGGTGCCTTCGCCGCCCGCGTGAACGGCGAGGTGCACCTGTACCCGTTCCACCCGACGTCGCTGGCCTCGGCCACGGTGTCATCGTTGCCAGGCCTCGCGCCGGGCACCGGCCGTGCCGTGAACGTGCGCTGGGACGACTACGTGCGCGCGGGCAAGGCAGGCGAACAGGACGGCAAGCAGGCGTTCCTGGACGTCCTCCGCGACGCGGGCATCCGCGAGCCGGAGGCGCACAACCTGATGCGGATCGTCACGTCCCGCATCGGCGGCGGCGAGCTGGGCCTGACCGCGCGCAACCGCGACGGCGTACCCCGCCCGACCGGCCGTTCGGTCTCCTGGCTCGACACCCGTGAGGGGCGCTACCTCCTGCGCAGGCAGGACGGCTGGCTGGTGCTGGCCCCGGCCGACGCCGCACGCCTGACCAGCGCCGTCGACGAGTTGATCGCGGCGGGATAGTTCCACACCGGTGGGCTACCGCAAGTCCGCCAATCACACATGGACGTGCGGTTGTGCCTGGGTTAGACATGGGGCATGACCGACACCGACGTCGAACTGCTGTGGCGCCCGGACCCCACGAGGGACAACGGGATGACCGCCTTTCGGGCCTGGCTCTCCGAGCAGGGCCGCGACCTCCCCGACTACGAGTCGCTGTGGGAGTGGTCCGTCTCAGACCTCGAGGGGTTCTGGGGCGCCATAGCTTCGTACTTCGACGTCAAGTTCCACACCGAGCCGTCGCGCGTGCTGGGTTCCACGGAGATGCCCGGTGCCCAGTGGTTCCCCGGTTCCACCCTGAACTACGCCGAGCACGCGCTGCGCCGCGGAGCCGACGACGACCTCGCCGTGATCTTCCACCGCGAAGACGGCGTCACCTCTTCGTTGACGTTCGGAGCCCTGCGCTCGCGCGTGGCCGCGTTCCGGGCCGCACTGGCCTCCCTGGGCGTCGCCAAGGGCGACAGGGTGGTGGCACTGGTCCCCAACGCCCCCGAGGCTCTCATCGCCTTCCTGGCGGCCGCCTCTCTCGGCGCCACGTGGTCGTCCTGCTCCCCGGACTTCGGCGCCCGTGCCGTGGCCGACCGCTTCACCCAGATCGAGCCTGTCGTGTTCGTGGCGGTCTCCGGCTACGTCTACAACGGACGGTCGTTCGACTGCCGGCCGGTCGTGGAGGAGATCCGCGCGCAGATCCCGTCGCTGCGCGCCACGGTCCTGATCGACTACCTGGACAACGGCTCGTCCCTGCCGGACACGCTGTCGTTCTCGGAACTGCTGACCGCGCACGAGGGCGCCGCGCCGGAGTTCACCCCGGTGCCCTTCGACCACCCGCTGTGGGTGCTCTACTCGTCCGGCACCACGGGCCTGCCCAAGGGCATCGTCCAGGGCCACGGCGGCATCGTCCTGGAACACCTCAAGATGCTGGGCCTGCACAGCGACCTCGGCCCCGGTGACCGCTTCTTCTGGTTCACCACCACCGGCTGGATGATGTGGAACTACCTGGTGGGCGCCCTCATGGTCGGCACCACCATCGTCCTGTACGACGGCAGCCCGGCGTTCCCGTCGCTGAACACGTTGTGGCACTTGGCCGAACAGCACCGAGTGACCTACTTCGGCACTTCGGCCCCGTACGTCCAGTCGTGCCTGAAGGAGGGCCTCGACCCGTCCTCCCGTTACGACCTGACGGGCCTGCGCGTGGTCGGCTCGACCGGCGCACCCCTCACCCCGGAGGGTTTCCGCTGGATCGCCTCCGCCGTCGGCAAGGACGTCCAGATCGCCTCGGTCTCCGGCGGCACCGACCTCTGCACCGCCTTCGTGGCAGCCTCCCCGGACCGCCCGGTCTGGCTGGGCGAACTCTCCTGCCGAGCCCTCGGCGCCGCGGTCTTCGCCTACGACGAGTCCGGCACCGCCCTGGACGACGAGGTGGGCGAACTCGTCATCACCAAGCCGATGCCGTCCATGCCGGTCTACTTCTGGGGCGACGAGGACGGCTCCCGCCTCCGCGACGCGTACTTCGACACATATCCAGGAATCTGGCGCCACGGCGACTGGATCCGCATCACCCCGCGAGGCTCGGCGGTGATCTACGGCCGCTCCGACTCGACCTTGAACCGAGGCGGCGTCCGCATGGGCACCTCGGAGTTCTACCGCGTCGTCGAGTCCATCGACGGCGTCGTCGACTCCCTGGTGATCGACACCTCGGGCGTGACCGAGGGCGAACTCCTCTGCTTCGTAGTGCTCGACGGCGTAACGCTTCCCGACGTGGAACCGTTGCTGCGCCGCGAATTGCGAGCGTCCCTGTCCCCCCGCCACGTCCCGAACCGCTTCGTGGCCGTGGCCGAGATCCCGAGGACGTTGAACGGCAAGAAGTGCGAGGTACCGGTCAAGAAGATCCTCGCCGGCATGGACCCGGACCGAGCCGTCAGCCGAGGCGCGCTCCGCAATCCCGAGTCCCTCCAACCGTTCCTGGAAATCGCCTCGGAATGATCTAGGTCACTCCGCGCGCGGCGACCAGGCGTTTATCGCCCCTCTCCGACCCTCTGAACGTGCTCTGACCAGCGGGTTCCGGTGTTAGAGGGGGGCGTTTTGCAACTCGGTTGAGGACCTGTGTAACCTATGTCCCGTGGCCAAGGATGGTCCCGGGAGGCTTCGCCTAGTCTGGTCTATGGCGCCGCACTGCTAATGCGGTTTGGGGTAACCCCCCATCCCGGGTTCAAATCCCGGAGCCTCCGCAAGGCCGAGCCTCTTGAGGATCGGTTACAATTAAATACACGCGCTCGTAGCTCAACGGATAGAGCATCTGACTACGGATCAGAAGGTTGCAGGTTCGAATCCTGCCGAGCGCACTTCACAGAGGCCCCGCTGAACTTCGGTTCAGCGGGGCCTTTTGTCATGTGCGAGCCGTTTCTCGCGCCTCACCGCCGGTTCAGCGGTCGACCCACACCGCGTCGGAGCCGTCCGGTGCGGCCAACGTGATCAAAACGCGGTTGGCGCCGCCCGGCTTGTTCGCGGGGATCGGGACGTCGAGTGACCAGTTCCCGTCGCAGCGCGGGGTTGAACTGGCGCTGCCGAGGTAGTTGGGCCACGCGTAGGCGTCTCCGTAGACGACCCGGCCGCATCCGACCGCGTGCAGGGTGCCTTCGATCGTCGCCCACCGGTTGCTGAAGGTGACGGTGCCAGTGGCGTAGCTGGCTCCGTAGTCGACGTAGAACTCCTTGACGACGGTCGCCGACACGGCTGTGGCCGCGGGCGCGCTTGCGAGAACCAGTCCCGCAGCGGCTACGGCTGCCAGGGCAGCGCGGCGTGTGGTCGGTGCGGACCTCAACGTGGAGAACAAGGAAATCCCCTTCGCGGTCGAAGCGCCCGGCAGGTTCCGGGCCCGCAACACGACACGCCGGCACCGGAGAAGGGGTTGCCGCCCACAGGCCTCGTTCACCCGAATGCAGCCGTGCGGGTCAACCCCGCGAGTCATGATCTGCACCACGTCCAGCCCACAACCGGCATCGTGGACAACCCCGCTGAGCGGGCACTACGTTGAGTTTCGCCGGTGCTGGTCGACTTCGGTGTGGCCGACGAGTTCTCGCTGGCCCGCGATGAGCGGCCGCGAGCTCAACACGAAAGGCCGGGTTTGGTGAACACCACCGTCGAGCAACAGGTCCGCGAGTACTACGACCACGCAGGACCCGCCTACCACGCGCTCATGGGGCAGTTCTGGCACCACGGGGACCTGGAAGCCGAACGGGCCGGGTTGTCGCCCGAAGAGGCGGCGAAGGCGTTGGCGCGCAAGCAGATCGAGGCTGCCGGGTTGCGGCCTGGCGGGACCGGGCTGGACTTCGGCAGCGGCGTCGGCGGGACGGCGGTCTACATGGCCTCGGTCTCCGGGGCGAACGTCGTGGGCATCTCCAACAACGAGTGGCTCTCGGCGCAGGCGCGCGCGTATGCGGCCGAGCAGGGGATGAGTGAGCGGGCCGCGTTCCTGACGGTCGGCGACGAGGACTACAAGACCCTGGTCGCGTGGCCGGACGGGTCGCTGGACATGGTCAGCTTCTACGAGTCGGTGTGTCACCTGCCGGAGAAGGCCGCGTTTTTCACGGCCGCGTTCCGCACCCTCAAGCCCGGTGCCTGCCTGGTCGGGGTCGACTGGATCCGCCGGCCGTTCGGGGAGTACCTGACCGAGGAGCAGATCGCGCCGTTCATCGGGCCGGTGGAGCAGGTCATCTCCATTCCGCGGCTCGGTTCGCTGGACGAGTACCGCGAGATGATGTCGGCCGCCGGCTTCGTCGTCGAGGTCTCCGAGGACCTTTATCCGGACGTCGAGTGCTGGGGCAGCACGCCGCCGGACGACGGTCAGGGCTGGGGTGAGTACGCGGGGGAGCGGGACACCGTCATCCACGACGGCAAGCGCGTGCTCGATGCCGCTCGGGCCGCCGGTGTGTTCTCGGTCGCGCGGTGGGTCGCGCGCAAGCCCGCATGATCTGAGCGAACCGGCCCCGTCTCCGGCGACTGGGAGACGGGGCCGGGTGTCGGAAGGTGACGGACGGCTGATCTCCAGGCAGAGTGGCGGCGTGGAGCAGCGGGAGATCATGCAGCGGGCGCTCGGCGTCCTGACGCTCACCTACGACGGTGCCGGATCCAACGACTACCTGCGCATGGCCCTCAAGTCGTTGCAGGAGGGCGTGTTCAGCTACGAGGTCAAGGTCGACGGCGAGCTCAACGAGGCCGGTCAGCAGGCCCTCAAGCAGGCGATGGACCAGGTGCTGTCGCAGTTCGGCTGGTTCACGGCGGGGCTGCTCTACGCCTTCCACGGGGTCGCTCAGGCGTACGAGAACGACTACGAGGAAGCCGACGTGCAGGAGGTCCTGCGGCAGCTCGCGATCAGGCTCGCCGACTGACCAGCTCGGCGCGGACGCCGTCGGAGAACGGCGTCCACGCCTCGACCGCCCACGGTCCGAAACGCAGGTCGGTCAGAGCCACGCAGGCCGCGGAAATCTCCGGGTCGACCCACAGGAACGTGCCGGACTGCCCGAAGTGGCCGAAAGTGCGCGGCGAGGAAGAAAGTCCCGTCCAGTGCGGTGACTTCGAGTCGCGGATTTCGAAACCGAGCCCCCAGTCGTTCGGCTTCTGCATTCCGTAACCGGGCAGCACGCCGTTCAGGCCGGGGAAGACGACCGACGTCGCCTCGGCCACCAGCTCGGCGGAGACCAGGCGTGGCGACAGCAGCTCGGCGGCGAACAACGCCAGGTCGGCGGCGCAGGACTCGGCCCCGGCACCGGCCGAACCGACCAGCGCGGACGAATTCATCCCCAGCGGTGCGAAAACGGCCTCGTGCAGATAAGTGGCGAACGGCATCTCGCACGCCTCGCCCACAAAAGACGCCAGTACGTCGAAGCCGGCGTTCGAGTAGATCCGGCGGGTGCCGGGAGCGGCCTGGACCTCGGCCTTGTCGAACGCGTAACCGGCGGTGTGCGCGATCAGGTGCCGGACCGTCGCACCCTCGGGGCCGGCCGGCTGGTCCCACTCGACCGCGCCCTCCTCGACGGCCACCAGCACCGCGTACGACGTCAGCAGCTTCGTGACGGACGCGAGCGGGAACACGCGCTGTTGATCACCCAGCGAGCCGGCCACGCCCTCGGAGGTGACCACCGCCACCGCCACGTTCCCGACAGGCCAAGTCGACGCAACTTCCACGCTCCGCATGGGACAGACGTTAACGTCAGGGTGTGACAGTCCGGGAACTGATCGTCCTGGGAACGGCCAGCCAGGTCCCGACCCGCCAGCGCAACCACAACGGCTATCTGCTCAGGTGGGACGGCGAGGGCTTCCTCTTCGACCCGGGCGACGGCAGCCAGCGGCAGCTGCTCAGGTCAGGTGCCGCTGCGAGCGACATCACCCGGATCTGCATCACCCACTTCCACGGCGACCACTGCCTCGGCGTCCCCGGCATCGTCCAGCGGCTGTCCCTGGACCGCGTCCAGCACACCGTCCACGCGCACTACCCGCGGTCGGGCGCCCACTTCTTCGAACGCCTCCGCTACGCCAGCGCCTTCTACGACGCCGCGGACATCAAGGAGGTGCCGGTCGTCGAGGACGGCGAGATCGCGAGCGGCAAGTTCGGCCGGCTCGAGGCCCACGCGCTCGACCACGGCATCGACAGCGTCGGCTACCGCCTGATCGAACCCGACGGCCACCGCATGCTGCCCGAGAAGCTCAAGGAGCACGGCATCCAGGGCCCCGCGGTCCGCGAGCTCCAGCGGCTGGGCGAGTTCAACGGCGTCAAGCTCGCCGACGTCAGCGAACCCCGCAAGGGCCAGCGGTTCGCGTTCGTCATGGACACCAGGCTCTGCGACAACGTCTTCGAGCTCGCCGACAACGCCGACATGCTCGTGATCGAGTCGACCTACCTCGCCCGCGACACGAAGCTCGCCGGCGACCACGGCCACCTCACCGCCCAGCAGGCCGCCCGCGTCGCGCAGGACTGCCGCGTCCGCAAGCTGGTGCTGACCCACTTCTCCCAGCGCTACGACGACCCGGCCGAGTTCCTCGCCGAGGCCGCCGCCGAGTTCGACGGCGAGATCGTCATCGCGAAGGACCTGGACCGGGTGCCGGTGCCGAAACGAGCCACTGGTCGGTGACGATCTCCGTCAGCGCCGACGAACGGGGCTCCCAGCCCAACGCTCGCAGCCGTGACGCGTCGGCCCGCAGTGAACGGATCTCTCCGGGGACAGCGGGCTTCCACGTCACGTCGACGGCCCGTCCGGTCACCTCGGCCACGGCGTCCAGCACGTCCCGGACGGAAGCAGCGGTCGCGCCGACGTTGTAGACCGACGACGTGCCCACGGAGCACGCCTCCAAAGCCACGACGAAGGCAGCAGCAACGTCGCGTACGTGCACGAAGTCGCGCACGGCCCCGCCGTCGCCGTAGACCTCCATGCCGGGCACCGTTCCGGCGGCGCACGCCACGGCCCGCGTGATCACCCGAGTGGTGTCCGTGTCACCTCCTCCAGCGACGTTGAACAAACGGAGAGTGGTCGCCCCGATCTGCCCGGACCGCGCCGCCCACGCCACGAGGTCCTCCGCGGCCGCCTTGGAGGCGGCGTACGGGGAGGACGGTTCCCTGGCCGATTCCTCGGTCAGGACGGCGTCGGAGGGCCGGTACACCGTGCCAGTCGAGGCGAGCAGGAATCGTTGGCCCTTCAGGGCTTTGAGCAGATTCAGCGTTCCGCCGACGTTCGTCTCCCAGTACGGGAGTGGATCACGAAACGACTCCCGGACGCGGGCCACGGCGGCCAAGTGGATGACGGCGTCGACGTCGTCCAACTCGAACGGCTCCGAGAGGCGTTGCCGGGACAAAACCGGTTCATGACCATGAACCTGCAGCTCACGCACCACGGCGCGGCCGACGTACCCAGTGGCACCCGTCACCAGAACTCGCACGAGTTGACCCTAAAGGTCGACGGCGACTGCGCCGATAACACACGAGTGAGTTACCCCCATCGCGCTGTGCACACAAGCATCGCCGGACTCCTGCACGATCACGCCGTGCTCGAGTTCAAGCGGCAGGAGTTCCTGCGCAACGTGGCTGAGATCGTGGGAGCCGCACCCGCGCCGCAGTCCGCAGAGCTCACGGCACCGCTGCCGTCGATCAACCCGAAGCGCAGCTTCCTCAACCGCGTTGACCAGGTCCTTCGGGACGCGGCACGCTCCCGGTGAGCACCGGGAGCAGCAGCTGATCCACATCGTGCCGGGCCCGCGCCGACGGGCCCGTCGCAAGATTCATCCGGCCGTTGCCGGACCGTGCTTCGACACACATACCGGGTGGCTCTACGCTACGCGTCACCCGGCGATCGCCGGTCACGTCCTCCGCTTCTCTTAAGCGAGTTTTCGGCGATGAATCATGTCCTCTCAGCGCTCAACGAGCGCCTCGGCAGGTTGTTCGGTGACCGGCTGGTAGTTCTGGCCGGTGGCACGCGTCTGGCTAAGCGCGCGCATGAGCTGCATACGCTCGGCGCCCGCCATACGCTCGTGCTCGATACCGACGATCACGCCCCGCTTCATGATTCGGTGATCGCGCGCTGGGTGTCGCTGGGCATCAAGGGCAGCCTCGTCGCCGTCGAGCAGCGCCGTCTGGGCAAGCTGCTGACGAAGCCGGGCGCCGAGGTCAAGGCGATCCTCAACGACTTCGACGCCCGGGGTGAAGCCGTCGTGATCAGCACGCCCTACAACGAGATCAGCTCGTTCGAGGGCCGCCCGGTGCTCAACGCCCGGCAGCACGACTGGGTCGAGCTGGAGAACAAGACCACCATCGACGCGCTCTGGGACGAGCTGTCCGCCCGCCGCGCGCCCGCGATGGTGTTCGACCTCGACTTCGAACGCCTCTGGGGCGCCTCGGAGATCCTGGACCGCGGCGCGGGCGTCGTCTGGTCCGGCGACGGCCCGGCGATCAACGGCGGTGCCAACTTCGTGCGCCGCGTGCGGTCCTACGAGGAGGCCAAGGAAGCCTTCGACGTGCTCGCGCCGAAGTGCGACCAGGTCCGCGTCATGCCGTTCCTGGAAGGCATCCCGGTCAGCGTGCACGGCATCGTCTTCCCGGACGGCACCGCGGTGCTGCGTCCGATCGAGATGGTCGTGCCGCGCCGCCAGGGCCAGGCCAAGTTCCTCTACGCGGGCTGCGCGTCGTACTACGACCCGCCCGTGTGGATCCGCGACGAGATGCGCAACCTGGCCCGCCGCGTCGGCGAGCATCTGCGCGGCACCGTCGGCTACCGCGGCACGTTCACGCTGGACGGCATCGCGACCGAGGACGGCTTCCTGCCGACCGAGATCAACACCCGCTACGGCGGCGCGATGGTGTGCTTCGAGGACGCCGTCCCGACGCTGCCGCTCGCGCTGGTCCAGGTCGCCCTGGTCGCCGGCTGGGACCTGGGCATCTCCTCGATGGAGTTCGAAGAGCTCCTGCTGCAGGCCGCGGACAACCACCGCGCCGGGGCCGTGGGCGCCAACGTGCGCGCGGTGCAGCCGACGACGGTCGACGAACGCCGGGTGATCTTCACCGGCTGGGCGTGCCGGCTCGCGCACGCCGACGAGGCCGCGCACGCGACGCTGCGGCTGAGCCCGTCGCCGATCGGTGGACGCCTCGACCTCGACCTGCACCGCGAGAACATGCCCGTGGGCGCTCCCGTGGCCGCGCTGACGGTCGCCGCGTTCGCGCTGGCGGACCAGGAGTGGGGGACGGGCCTCGGTGCCCTGGAACCCGCCATCGCGGTCGAGGACGAGGCTCAGGTCGAGCAGGCCATCGAAGAGGCCGTGATCGCCTAGGAACGCTTACCAGGCGCCCTCATCGCCGTACGCGGAGATGAGGGCGAACCGGTAGCCCATCAGGGCGGCGGCGACCTCACGGGGCTGGTGCACCGGACGCACCAGCCCTTCGCCCAGCACCTTCGGCAGGTCCACGCCCAGTAACTCGGGCGAGTCCTTCAGCAGCGCCACGGCGATCTCGGCGGCGTCCGCGAGCATCTCCTCGCCCGGCAGTTCGACCATGTCGTTCATCAGCCCGCCGACGAACGGCGGCAGCTTCTCCGGCACCGCGCAGGCCAGCGCGACCAGGCACGCGACCCGTTCGGACGCCAGCGCCTCGAAGATCTTCGGCGCACCCTGGGCGACAGCGTGCCGGGTCTGCGTCAGCCAGTCCGGAGCCGTGCGAGGCAGTTCGCGGCCGAGGGCGTTCCACCTGCGGTGGGTGCGTCGTCCGTCCTCGGTGAACCCCTTGCCCGCCAACGCCATGGCGGCCAGCAGGAAGATCACCCGGTCCCGCACGTCCCCGGCGACCTTGTACGAGGCTCCCAGTTCCACCAGGAACGGCACGGTGCAGAACGAGGCCTCGGACACCGTGTCGTCGGTGAGGATCCGCTCAGCGAGCTGTGAGAGCGCGCTCTGCCGCACGTCCTCGCTGGGGTCCATCAGGGAGCGCAGCAGACGGGGCACGCGACCGGCGCCACCCCGGCCGTCGTAGACCTCGCTCCAGGAAATCCTGTCGAGTCCGCGCAACGGGTCAGGCCGTTGCCAGGCGCGCGGCAGCTCCATAGGCGGGAAAGGTACGGGATGTCAGGGAAAGGTCCTCGGCGCCTCGCCCGTACGATCTCGCCGTGTCCTTCTCGGTGGCCGACATCTTCTCGGGTGCGGGCGGCATGAGCTTCGGCTTCCACGCCCACCGCGACTTCCGGGTCGTCGGTGCCGCCGACGCGCAGATCGGCAAGCCCAGCTCGAAGCTGGGTTCGTTGCGCTGCAACGACACCTACCGCGCGAACATCGGCGTCGACCCGCTGGAGGTCGACCTCGCGAAGGTCTCGCCCGCGGCGTTGCGCGAGGTCTGGGGTCTGCGGCGCGGCGAGCTGGACGTGCTGCTCGCGTGCCCGCCGTGTTCGGGCTTCAGCCGCATCACCTCGCAGAACCACCTGCGCGACGACCCGCGGAACTCGCTGGTCGGCCGCATCGCGGTGTACGCGCAGGAGCTGCGCCCGAAGGTCGTCCTGATGGAGAACGCCCGCGAGCTCGTCAAGGGCAAGCAGCGCCACCACTTCGACAGCCTCGCCGAGGAACTCACCCGAATCGGGTACTCCGTCTGGGGCGGCACGCACATGCTGTCCAGGTTCGGCCTGCCGCAGCTGCGCGAGCGGACGCTGATGGTGGCGGTCGACGGCGGCCTGCCGCTGCTCACGCTGGACGACCTGTGGGCGGGCCGGGTCATCCGCCCGTCCGCCGTGACGGTCCGGCGCGCGATCGGCAAGCTGCCCGCCGTCGCGGCCGGCGTCGCGGACCCGGAAGACCCCATTCACGTCTCGCCGACCTTTTCCCAGGACCGCAGTCTCGAAAGAATGCGGGCGATTCCGGCGAACGGCGGATCGTGGGCTGATCTGCTCCGCTCACCGGAGACCGCGGAGTTGTTGAATCCCGCACAACGCAAGATCGTCGAGCAGCAGAACTGGGGTTCCCACCCCGATGTCTACGGCCGGTTGTGGTGGGACGAACCGGCCCGGACGATCAAGCGGGAATGCGGCCACGTCGGCAACGGGCGTTATGCCCACCCGGTCCAGCACCGCCTGTGCACGGTCCGCGAGATGGCTCTGCTGCAAGGGTTCCCGCGCCAGTTCAAGTTCGACGTCTCGATTCTCGGCAACGCCTACCGGCACGTGGGCGACGCCGTTCCACCGCTGATCGCCTACCAGTTGGCCGGGCTGACCAGGTGGATTCTCACCGGCGACCGCCCGGAGCCCAAGGAGATGTGCCTGCGCGGCACCTCCCTGCGTCCCGGCGACATTCGTCCGGCAGAAGTTACCGAAATGGTCGCCTAGGTG